>DAOUBO010000292.1:0-5412 GCA_034432695.1 Anaerolineae bacterium
GGCAGCCCCAGGGCCAGAAAGGGCGTCGTCTCCATCCCGCTGAGGGAGAACCAGACCATGGGGCCGGAAAGGACGGCGGCTATCGCGCCGCCCAGCGCGGCGACGGGCCCCCAAAGGGGCCGCAGGAGCAGGTAGAGAGCGAAGCCCGTCAGAATAAGCGCGCCAGCGCCCAGGCCCTTTGCCAGCAGATGGAGGGGGATACCGCTTGCGTGCCCTCCTGCCAGTAGCAGCATCCACAGAGGGCTGGAGGTCCCTACCCCCTTCTCCCCCGGCTCGTTGAACATCAGTTTCCCGTATTCGGCCAGATTGCGCGCGTAGGCGAAGTGGATGTACGCGTCGTCCATCGGGAACTCGGTGGGGGCAGGCCAGAGGAAGGCCAGCGCAACGGCCAGAGCAGAGAGGCTGATCAGGAGCAGGGCGATCCGGGCTTCCGCGTCCGGTGCCCGAAGCGATAGTCCACGCACAGGGACAGCCTCCAGAGGGAAGGTTGGCGCTCTGCGGCGATATGAACGCCGCAGAGCGCCAGAGCGGTCTATAGAAGGCGTCGGGCGGGTTTCCCGCCTTTAATCCAGGCCCTCGTCTTCCTCGTCGTCTTCGTCCTCTTCCAGGACCTCTTCCAACCCCTCTTCCTCGTCTTCCAGGAGGTCCGTCGTCTCCTCCAGATAGTCGGCTTCAGAGTCCGTCATCAGGGCTTCTATTTCTGCTATGGACTCCAGTTCCTCCAGTTCTTCCTCTTCGGAGGCTTTCATCTCGGCGGGCCTGCGCACCCGGATGCCTCCAAAGGGCCGCAACGGGACGCCTTCGTAGGTGTCAATGGGGCCATCCGAATCGGGCGCGTCGCCCCGGTAGCCCGTGCCCGCCGGGATCAGTTTGCCGATGATGACGTTCTCCTTCAGACCGTAGAGCATATCCTTCTGGCCCTCAATCGCGGCCTTCGCCAGAACCCGGATGGTGTGCTGGAAGGAGGCCGCGGAGAGGAAACTGTCGGTCGCCAGGGCGGCCTTCGTCACGCCGAGGAGGACCGCGCGGGCTTTCGCCGGCTGCTTCCCTTCGGCGATCGCCCTGCGGTTGATGTCCTGCAGCGCCAGCCGGTCCACCAGGTCGCCCGGAAGCAGGTCCGTGTCGCCGGGGTCCACCACCTGCATCTTCCCCAGCATCTTGCGGATGATAACCTCAAAGTGCTTATCGTTGATGTTGACGCCCTGGGACCGGTAGACCTTCTGGATTTCGGAGAGGATGAACAACTGGGTTGCCTCTCGCCCCAGGACCTGCAGGATGCGGTGCGGGTTCGGGATACCCTCGGCCAACTGGGTCCCGGCCTTGATGTATTGCCCCTCAGCAACCAGCAGCCGGACCGCAGGCGGGATCTCGTACTCCCGAATGTCCTGACGCTCGTAGGTCACCCGAACCCAGTTCCCGTCCCGGTGGACGCTTCCCCGATGCCGGGCCAGGATCATCTCGCCAGGCTCCTCTTCGGTCCCCTCGCGGGCGATGGGCTCCCCGGCGTTGACGATGTCCCCCGTTTCCACCAGGACTGTCCACCCTTCGGGGATGGTATACTCGTCGGTCTGGGTCTCGCTCTTGATGACCTGAACCCGTTTGCGGCCGTCCTCGCGCAGGATGTGGACGATGCCGTCAATGTCCGAGATTTCGGCCTCGCCCTTGGGGTGCTTGCGGGCCTCAAAAAGTTCCTCCACGCGCGGGAGGCCGGTGGTGATGTCGCCGCCCGCCGCGACGCCGCCGGTGTGGAAGGTCCGCAGGGTCAACTGGGTACCGGGCTCGCCGATGGACTGGGCCGCGATGATGCCGACGGCCGCGCCGATGTGGACCAGTTTCCCCCGGCCCAGGTCCCGGCCGTAGCAGAGGACGCAGATGCCTCGCCGGAGCGCGCAGGTCATCGGGGAACGGACGTAGACCTCGTCTATGCCTGCAGCCTCAATGGCCTCCACCGCGTCCTCATCAATCTCCTCGTTCCGGTTGACGATGACCTCCCCCGTCCTGGGGTTGACGACGGGGGCGGCGGCGATCCGGCCCACGAGCCGCTCGGCCATCGTCTGCCCGCCGACGTCGTCGCTGCGACGGATCCAGATGCCGCTGCGGGTCCCGCAGTCGTAGGCGTTGATGATGACGTCCTGGACCACATCCACCAGCCGGCGGGTCAGGTAGCCGGCGTCGGCGGTGCGCAGGGCCGTGTCGGCCAGACCCTTGCGGGAGCCGTGGGTGCTGATGAAGTACTCCAGGGCCGTGAGCCCCTCCCGCAGGTTGGAGCGGATGGGGAGCGGGATAATGCGGCCGGAGGGGTCGGCCATCAGACCCCGCATCCCGGCCAACTGGGCGATGGGGCCGAAGCCGCCCTTAGAGGCGCCGGACTGGGCCATAATCGCCACCGGCCCTTCCGGATCCAGCACCTTCGCCACGGCTTTGGCGACCTCCTCGCGGGCTCGGCTCCAGAGGTCAATCGTGCGCGCGTACTGCTCCTCGGCGGTCAGCAGCCCCCGCTGGTACTGCCGTTCCACCTCTGCCACCTGTGCGGTGGCTTCCTCCAGAATTTTGGCCT
This sequence comes from Anaerolineae bacterium, assembly GCA_034432695.1. Lineage (GTDB taxonomy): Bacteria > Chloroflexota > Anaerolineae > B4-G1 > DUEL01 > SpSt-77. The sequence continues at coordinate 2,558 of DAOUBO010000292.1, forward strand.
TCTCCGGCGGGATGGTGAGGTCGCTGGCGGCGATGGTCACGCCGGAGCGGGTGGCGTAGTGGAACCCGACAGCCTTGATGCGGTCCACCACCTCGGTGGTCTTCTCCTCGCCGAGGCGGCGGTAGCAGAGGGCCACCAGGTCCTGGAGTTTCCCCTTATCCAGCGGCTCGTTGACGAATCGGAGTTCATCGGGCAGGGCCCGGTTGAACAGACATCGTCCCACCGTCGTCTCCACCGGCTGGAGAGGCGGGGGCTGGTGGTCGTAGACCTGGCGGACCTTGATGCGAGCGTGGATGTCCACATAGCCCAGGGTGTAGGCCAGTTCCACCTCGTCCAGGTCGGCGAAGTACTTTCCGTCTCCCCGGTGCGGGCCCCTGGTCTCCATCGTCATATAATAGATGCCCAGACACATATCCTTGGTGGGGCCGACGATGGGCTGGCCATCGGCGGGCTTGAGGAGATTGCGGGTTGCCAGCATCAGGTTCCGGGCTTCCAGGACGGCCATCTCGGAGAGGGGAACGTGAACGGCCATCTGGTCGCCGTCAAAGTCCGCGTTGAAGGCGACGCAGACGAGGGGGTGAATCTGAATGGCCTTCCCCTCCACCAGGACGGGCTCAAAGGCCTGGATCCCCAGGCGGTGCAACGTCGGGGCACGGTTGAGGAGCACGGGGCGGTCCTTGATGACTTCTTCCAGGACCTCCCAGACCTCTGGCCGCTGGCGCTCAATCAGGCGGCGGGCACCCCGGATGTTGGTAGCGTAGTTGTACTCCACCAGTTTGCTCATCACGAAGGGCTTGTACAGTTCCAGGGCCATCTCTTTGGGAAGGCCGCACTGGTGGAGTTTCAGTTGTGGGCCGACGACGATAACCGAACGGCCCGAGTAGTCCACCCGTTTGCCCAGAAGGTTGCGGCGGAAGCGGCCCTTCTTGCCCCGGAGCATATCGCTCAGGGATTTCAGTTGCCGCTGACCGCGGCGGGAGAGCGCCTTGCCCCGCTGGCTGTTATCAATGAGACTGTCCACCGCCTCCTGGAGCATCCGCTTCTCGTTGCGGACGATGACGTCGGGCGCGCCCAGTTCAATGAGCCGCTTGAGCCGGTTGTTCCGGTTGATGACCCGCCGGTAGAGGTCGTTGAGGTCAGAAGTGGCGAAGCGTCCGCCGTCCAGTTGGACCATCGGGCGCAGGTCCGGCGGGATGACGGGCAGAACGGTGAGGATCATCCATTCGGGCCGGTTGCCGCTCTTGCGGAGGGCTTCCACGATGCGCAGGCGGCGGATGGCCTTCTTGCGGCGCTGTTTGGAGGGATCGTTGCGCGCCTCGTTCCAGAGTTCCTGGGCCATCTGGTCCAGGTCCAGCCGCTGAAGGATCTCGTGGAGGGCCTCGGCCCCCATCCCGGCCCGGAAAACCTGCCCCCACTTGCTCTTCAGTTCCCGCAGGCGGGCTTCGGTGAGAAACTGCAGGGGAGCCAGCCCCAGCAGTTCCTCCTGCTCGTCCTCATACTGCTGACGGAGGCGATCCAGGTCCTGGGCCAACAGGTCCTGAATGGCGGCAATTTCCATCTGAGTGGACCGACGCAACTGCTCCAGTTCGGCGTTCAGCGGCGCTGCCTCCAGTTCCTCCTGGGCGCGCGCCCGCTCTTCCAGCCGCTCCAGTTCTTCCTGGACGATGCGATTCAGGAGGGCCAGATGCTCTCGCCCGATGGTCTCCCCGGCCTCCACGACGGTTGTGCCCGTCGTTTTGATGACGATCGGAGAACGGGGGGCCGTGCCCAATCGTTCCTCCAGCCGCTTCTGGAGGCCCTGGACCTCCCGCATCAGGGCATCCGCATCGGCGTTTCGCTGCTCCTCCATCCGGGCGTGAAGGGCCTCCAGTTGGGCCTGGATACGGGCCTGTTCCTGGGCCAGCCGTCCCTGAATCTGGGCGATAGCCGCGTTGGCCTGCGTGATCAGTTGTTTCTGGCGCTGTTCGTGCTCGTCCCGCAGCCGCTTCAGAGCCCGCTGGCGCGCGTCCTCGTCCACAGCCGTGATGACGTACTGGGCGAAATAGAGGACGCGGTCCAGGTTGCGGCGAGAGATGTCCAGGAGGATCCCCAGAATACTGGGGGCCTGGCGGGTGTACCAGATGTGGGCGACAGGGGCGGCCAGTTCAATATGGCCCATCCGCTCTCGCCGGACGGAGGAGCGGGTGACCTCCACGCCGCACTTATCGCAGATGATGCCACGGTAGCGGATATTCTTGTACTTGCCGCAATAGCATTGCCAGTCCCGCGTGGGGCCGAAGATGGCCTCGCAGAAGAGACCGTCCTTCTCCGGGCGCAGGCGGCGGTAGTTGATGGTCTCCGGTTTAGTGACCTCGCCGTAGGACCAGGAGCGGATCTCCTCCGGCGAGGCCAGGCTGATGCGCAACGAGACAAAATTCTGGACTTCAGCCGAGTCATCCAGATATGCCATACGTACTCCTCCCCACTCCCAGACTCCAGGGGCCCGGTTGTGTTACCCCGCTCTCCGACAACTCGCGGCGCATATGCTGGATGGCGAACGAGGGTCAGGGGATGTGGAAGCAGAAACGGGGTTCAACACAAATGCAAACAAAGCGCAAGAAAGGGTTTTCCCTGCGCCTGCTGATTGCGTCTTCAGTATGTCGGGCCCGATTAGTTTTTGCAAACAGAGTTATTATACGCCTTCCTGGAATTTTGTCAAGCATGCTGCGACTTGACTTTACCCACATCTCAGAGCATATAGAATAGGCAAGGGGAGTTGACTTCGCTGCAAAAACTCACCGCAGAGGCGCCGAGAGCGCAGAGTTCTACATTAGCCTTATCTCTGCGCCCTCTGCGTCTCGGCGGTAAAAACAGCC
>DAOUBO010000293.1:0-3468 GCA_034432695.1 Anaerolineae bacterium
GTGCCATGGGAAACCTCCTGTACGTTTTCGTTGCAGCAGCGACATCGCCGCGACGGAACTCTATGCCTTCACCCCCACATGCAGTGTCACCTCGTAGTGGGGAGCGATGCGGCCGAACAGCCGGTGGGTGTAGCGTCGTTTCTCTTCCGGGGAAGGGAAAAGTGCCTTCATAAGTCCGCGCCGATCATCCCGTCTCGCAGCGCGATGGCCCCTTTTCTGGACTCTGGAACGGCTGCCGGATGCTTTCCGTAGGAAAGGCTCCAGCGGGGGCAAACAACGCTGCCATGCGGCGTAACGCAAGTCAGAGTATGAGAGGCCACGGATTTCACGAACGGAAACCCGCCGACGTGCCGTCGCTCATTATAGCACAAAGCGATTTGACCACAAAGCGGGAATGCGGTATACTAACCCCCGGGTCGCTCCAGGCCCGGAGACGACCGAACCGCAAACGTCGGGCGGGCCGAGCCCGGGCAGCGCGCCGGTACAAAGACGTCATCCCAGCCTCCGGCGCCCCGGTCCGGGGGTTTGCCCTTCATGCTCCTGCCGTGCAAGACGCTTCCCTGAACCGTTGCCTCTACCGGGCCGGAATTCTGCTGGTCCTGCTGGCCGCCGCCGGACTGCGGCTGGCGGCGATCGCCCACTTGCCCGTCGGCCTGCACTATGACGAGGCCGCCAACTACATCCTGACCCGCGAGATCGCCTTCGGCGGCTACCGCCCCGTTTTCATCAGCGCGTACACCGGGAAGGAGGTGCTCTTTTTTTACCTGGGCGCGCTGGGGTTCCGGCTGGTGGGGGCAGAACCGTGGGTCCTGCGGCTGAACGGGGCCATCATTGGCCTGCTGGCCGTCGCGGCGACGGGGGCCGCCGCACGCGCCCTCTGGGGACCGGGGCCAGAGGGCCGCCGGATCGCTCTCTTCGCCGCCGCCGGGATGGCGGTCCTGCTCCCGCATGTCATCCTCAGCCGCTACGGGTTCCGCGCCATCTCCCAATCCCTGCTGGAAGCGTTGACTGTAGCAGCCCTCTGGCGCGCGCTGCGGACCGGCCGGTTGCTCCCCACCCTCGCCGCGGGGCTCTTCCTCGGACTTACAGCCTACACTTACCTGGCCGCGCGCCTCTTCCCCATCCCCCTGGCCCTCGCACTCCTCTGGCTGCTGGCCCGCGCGGGTCCGGCGCGCCGCCGGTATTTCCTGCAGGTCACCATCGTCGTCGGGATCGCGGCGCTGGTCCTGACACCGCTGGCGCTCTACTTCCTGCGCCATCCGGAGGCCTTTACCGTCCGCATCTCCCAGGTGGCGGCTCCGACCGCGCGGGAGGTTCTGGAGGGATTCTGGCGCTGCCTTCGGGGGCTGGGGTGGCCAGGGGCCGGGGACCCCGGAGTCCGCTTCAACGTCGCTCCCCACCCCGTGCTGGAGCCGCCGGTGGCCCTGCTGGCCCTGGTTGGCCTCGGTCTTCTCCTCCTTCGCCGCCCCCCGGACGCCCTCCGCGCCGCGGCCCGCATCCTTCTGCTGACCGGCCTGCTGGTTATGCTCCTCCCCAGCGCTCTGGCCACGCGGGACGACGTCCCCAACCATATGCGCCAGGTCGGCGTCTACCCGTTCCTGGTAATGCTCCCGGCCGTGGCCCTTTCGGAAATCGTTCGCCTGCTGACCACCGGTCGCCCCGGCGCCCGGAGATTCTGGATGGAAGTGCTGGCCCTCCTGGTCTTCCTGGGCGGGAACGGCGCGGCGACCGGCGAACACTACTTCCGCTGGGCCCGTTCCCCCGCCGTCTTTGACGCCAACGACGGGGACATGGTCCTTCTGGCCCGCACGCTGGACGCGCTGGACCTGGAGGGCGCCACGGCCTATGTGGCCTCCGTCCACTACCAGCACCCCACCGTAGCGGCCCTCTCTCGCCGGTACGGGCAGGTGAAATGGCTCACCGGCGGCGCCACCCTCGTTCTCCCGCCGGACGGCGGCGCGGTCTACCTGATCCCGGTCACGGCCCAGGCGCCCTTCCCGTGGCCGGAGTGGCTCTCCTCCCGATGGTCGGTGGAGGAGGTACGGGACCCCTTCGGTCGGCCCGCGCTGTGGGTCTACCGCCTCTCCGCCGACGCCGTGGCCGCGCTGCGGCCGAAGGGGCCGCCCGCTGCCGACTTCGCCCACGTCGTCTGGGTCCACGACGCGACGCCGCTATCGCCGACGTGCGCGGCGGGCAGTCGCTGCGGGGTGCTGGTGACGTGGGAGATTCGGGCCCCCTACCCCGCGCTCCAGCCCGTCGTCCGCCTGATCCACCCCCAGACGGGGGAGTGGGCGCGCGTCCACCCCTTCCACTACCCGACGGGCGAGTGGACGGTGGGAGAGATTGTCCTGGACCAGCAGGCCTTCACCCCTCCGCCGACGGCCCCGCCCGTGGAGGGGTATGAGGTCGCCGTGGGGTTCTTTAACCCCCAGACGATGGAGATCCTCCCGCGCGTGGGGCCCGACGAGGAGTTCGCAGGTCTGGAGGTCCGATTCCCCTTTGGAGCCCTGCGGCCTCCGGAGGCATCCACGCCTGTGGCCCTGCCGGAGGCCTGCCGCCCGGCGCCAGAGGACGTGCAGATGGAGGGGGTTTGGCTACGGGGATGGTCGGCGCTGCCGACGGCCCTCCGGCCCGGAGAACGGCTCCCCCTGACCCTGTGCTGGGAGGCCCTGCGCGCGCCGCTTCCCGACCGGAAAGTCCGCCTCTGGCTGGAGGGCCCCCAGCAGACGACTCTCTACGAAGACGCGCCGGTGTACGGGCGGCTCCCCTTCCCGGCCTGGACGGAGGGGCTGGCGGTGGAAGACCGGCTGGCCCTCCGGCTCCCCCGCGAAACGTCCCCCGGAACATACAGCGTCCGACTTGCCGTCGGAACCGCAGACCCCGTCACCCTGGGAGCGCTGGAGGTCTCACCGGTGGAGCGAACGTTCGCCATGCCCTCATTGCCCCACCGCCTGAACGCAGATTTCGGCGGGGTGATCCGTCTGCTGGGGTACGAAGGGGGGGAAGTACAACCGGGGATGCCGATGACTCTCGTCCTGTACTGGCAGGCCCAGCGGGAAGTGGAGGAGGACTACACCGTCTTCGTCCACCTGATAGACCCCGAGAGCGGGACCATCCTGACCCAGGTGGACGAAATGCCCCAGCACGGGGCTTATCCGACCTCCCTGTGGGTCGCCGGGGAGGTCATCCGGGACGAACATGTCCTGACCGTGCCCGCGCTGCCCAGGGGCCTGTACGCGTTGCGGGTCGGGCTCTACGTGAAGGAAACGGGCCAGCGGCTCCCGGTAGGCGAGGGGGATTTTGTGCTGATCCCGGTTGGAGCACAGGATTCATCCTGCGCTCCGTAGAGAGCCGTCGCGCGCCAGGCCCCTACGGCACCTTCAGAACCGCCAGCAGAACCCCGTCCGCACCCTCCGGCGTGGTCAGCCGCGGGCCCCCGTAGCGGTACATCCCCGCCACCAGCCGGTA
>DAOUBO010000294.1:0-2658 GCA_034432695.1 Anaerolineae bacterium
CTCCGTTACCCCGCGCCCCCGCCCCCCGCGCGAGACCCTCGCCCCGCCGCCGATATCCCTCCGGGTCCATCTTCAGAAGAGGCACCTTGAGGGGCTCGTCGGCGACGAACTCGTTCACTCCCACGACGATGCGCCGCTTCTCGTCTATCTCCCGCTGATAGCGATAGGCCGAGTCCGCGATTTCCTTCTGGAAGTACCCGGCCTCAATCGCGGGGATGACGCCGCCCAGCGCCTCAATCCGGGCGAAGTAGTCGTAGGCCTGCCGCTCCAGCCGGTCCGTGAGGGCCTCAATGGCATAGGAACCACCCAGTGGGTCCACTGTGTTGGTCACGCCGCTCTCGTAGGCGATGATCTGCTGGGTGCGCAGGGCGATGGTGACGGCGAACTCGCTGGGGAGCGCCAGCGCCTCGTCCAGGCTGTTGGTGTGCAGCGACTGAGTGCCGCCCAGAACCGCGGCCAGCGCCTGGATGGCCACCCGGACGATGTTGATCTCCGGCTGCTGCGCGGTGAGCGTACAGCCCGCAGTCTGGGTGTGGAAGCGCATCCACCAGGAGCGAGGGTTTTTGGCCCCAAAAGTATAGCGCATCTCCCGGGCCCAGATGCGGCGCGCGGCGCGGAATTTGGCGATCTCCTCCAGAAAGTCGTTGTGACAGTTGAAGAAGAAAGAGAGGCGCGGCGCAAAGGCGTCTATATCCAGCCCCCGCCGGAGACACCAGCGAACGTACTCCATCCCGTCGGCGAGGGTGAAGGCCAGTTCCTGCGCGGCGGTTGCCCCGGCCTCCCGGATGTGGTACCCGCTGATGCTGATGGGGTTCCATTTGGGAAGATACTGGCGGGCGACCTCTATTGTGTCCACCCCCAGCCGCATAGAGGGTTCGGGCGGGAAGAGGTACTCTTTCTGAGCGATGTACTCCTTCAGGATGTCGTTCTGAATCGTCCCGCCCAACTGGTCCATCCGGACCCCCTGCTTCTCGGCGGCCGCGATGTACATCGCCCAGATGACGGCGGCGGGGCTGTTGATGGTCATGGAGGTCGTCACTTTATCCAGCGGGATGCCGTCAAAGAGGATCTCCATGTCCTTCAGCGAGGAGACGGCGACGCCGCACTTGCCGAACTCCCCCTCCGCCTCCGGCGCATCGGTGTCGTAGCCCATCAGGGTGGGCAGGTCAAAGGCAACGGAAAGGCCCGTCTCGCCATGGGCCAGCAGGTACTTGAAGCGCGCGTTGGTCTCCTCCGCAGTACCGTACCCGGCGAACATCCGCATGGTCCAGAGCCGCCCCCGGTACATCGTGGGATGGATGCCACGGGTGAAGGGGTACTCGCCGGGGAAGCCGATCTTCTCCAGGTAGTCTCCCTCCAGGTCCAGAGGGGTGTAGAGCCGCTTGACCGGTTCGCCGGAGGCGGTAATGAACTCCTCGTAGCGCTCCGGCTGGCGGCAGAGATTGTCTTTGAGGGTGGTTTCCTCCCAGCGCCGATAAGCCTCCGCGATTCGTTCCGGGTTCTGATACATGGTCTGCCTCCCGTTTGTCACGCAAGATCAATCTTGCGCTACGTTGCCATTCTTCGGACCAACGCTTCCTCCTCTTCCCGCGTCCGGACCTCGCCGTCCAGGCGCGCGTCCCGCAGGGCCCGCAGCAATTGGCCGAAGAGTGGGCCTGGCCGGAGCCCCATCGCCTTCAGGTCCTCCCCCGTCAGGATGGGCGCGACACGCCGGTAGACGGTCTGGTAGCGATAGAGGCGGAAGCGAACCTTCCGGTCTGTTTCCGCCACCCAGGCGATGGCCAGCAGCGATCCGGGATAGGGCTCCAGCAGGCGGCTGATCTCGCTGGGCCGCCGCGCGCCGACCACCTCCGGCAGGGCCTCCCGCAGGCCTGGAAGGTGCGCCAGGCTTTCGGCCTCGGAGCGGGAAAACCGCAGGCGCGCCGTCAGTTCCCGGATGGCCTGCCTGTCCATCCGATAGACCATCAGCCCCCAGTAGACAAAACGCCGGTCCTCCGGGTCCAGCCCCCACACTTCCGGGTCCAACCGCTTCCGGGTGGCCCGAAAGCGAAGGACCAGCCACCGGTCGCAGGAGAGGGCGGGGTGAATCTGGCGCAGGACCCCCAGCCGCTCCAGGCGACAGAGGGCCCGCTCCGGCATGTCCTCAGCCAGGATGAGTTCCAGTTCGTGCCGGATGCGCTCTCCGCTGACCCGGTTCAGCATCGGGAGCGCGTTGGGGATGAGCGCTTCCGTGCGCGGGTCCATCCGAAACCCCAGCCGGGCCTCCAGCCGGGCCGCCCGCAGGATGCGGGTGGGGTCGTCTATGAAACTCAGGCTGTGCAGGACGCGGATGACGCCCTCCCGCAGGTCCCCCCCACCTCCGTAGAAGTCCAGCAGTTCCCCCCAGTGGGGCGGGTCCAGCCGGACCGCCAGCGTGTTGATGGTGAAGTCCCGACGATGGAGGTCCTGCTTGATAGAACTGCGCTCCACTTCCGGCAGGGCGGTCGGGTAGGTGTAGAACTCTGTCCGCGCGGTGGCGAAATCCACGGTGGGGATCGTCCGGTCGGGCGGGGGTGGCCCCCCGGCCACCTGCTCCCAGACCCGGCCGTCCAGAAGCCACTTGGCAGTCCCGAAGCGGGTATGGGCGACGATGCGGCCGCCGTACCGGCGGGCCCCGGG
>DAOUBO010000295.1:0-9264 GCA_034432695.1 Anaerolineae bacterium
TGCCGAGGGGGATCGGCGAACTGGGTTGGTTACTGCGGATTATATCTCAATATGGCGTGTCCTACCACCATGATAACTAATAGGCGGCCTCCGGCCGCCGCCGCAAAATCCCCTCAATTTCCCCTGGTATAATGGAGTAGGGCGACTGCTCGCAGTTGCCCTACTCCCCTCGCCCGCCGCTGCAGAATGTCACTGCGAGCGCAGCGAAGCAGGCGAGCGGGAGGGCCACGCCGAGGGCCACGGCCCGAGGGGCCTCGCCCCGTGGGGCTCGCCCGAGGCGAGGGGAGGGGGCAGGGGGTGGGGTGAGGGCACCAGGTGGCAAAAATGCCGCCAGCCAAAAGTGTCACCCATTTCGGGTGAAAATGAACCATCCCTCCGGAACGGTACACAAAATCAAGGAGCAGGGCGACCTGCCGGTCGCCCCTACAGCCGGCACCGGGGGCGTGGCGCCGATGGGAAATCGGCCCGTAGCGCAAGATTGATCTTGCCCGCCTTCCGTTAACGCCTGTGCTCTCCTGCCCCCTCTTCCCATCGCTTCGCTCCGGGGGTAGGGCAACTGCGAGCAGTTGCCCCACCCCATTACACCATAGGGAGTTGTGCGGCCGGTCGCCCGACCCTCTCAATTCCTCCCCTGCCCGTCCAGGTACCGGCGCACGAAGAACCGGTAGAGGTCCTCCGGCGCCCTCAGAGGGGTGGGGGGCTCGTCGGAGGACCAGGCCAGGAAGGGCCATTCCTGTCCCCCGCCCAGCCCGCCGTGGGTGGCAACCTGCTCCTCAAAGGTGACCACTCTTCCGTCGGGGAGAAGCCGCCCCATCAGGATCAGGTCGCCGGAGTGGGAATATCTCGCGAGCCGGTAGATCTGTTCGGCGACAAACTCCGGATCGCCGTAGGGAGCCAGGGGATCGGGCGGGGAGGTCTCCACGGCTCCCTCCGCCGCGACGACGGCCCGCCCGCCGCCCGGCCCCAGCACGACGACGCGCGCTCCCGCCCGCCCCACGACCCAACCGATCTCCTCCATCTCCATCAGCCGGTCCAGCAGGTGGGGGTACAGCAGAGCCACCTCTATCAGGTCCAGCGGGCGGGGGACGACGTTGAAGTAGACGTGGGCCAGAGGGCCGGAGACGCGCACCACGACGTCCTCCCGCCGCGTCAGGTCGTACTCCTCCCGCTCCCGGTCCGGCGGGATCCGACGGTCCAGGGATCGCCGGAGGGTCCGGACAACCCGCGCGACGGCGGGAGGGAGCCGTCCTTCCAGCGCTTCCATCTCCCCGCTCAGATAGCGGGCTTTAGCCTCCGCGTAGCCCGGCTGACTGAAGACCTCGTCCAGCGACACATCGCCCAACTGATCGGCGATGAACTGTCCCAGGCTTTGCCCAACCCTCCAGGCGAAAGGGACCGCCGGAGCGTTTCCATGGTCGGAGAGGATGTAGAGGTCGTAGGGGCGGCCCCGTCGTCGGCGAGCCAGCAGGACGCGCTGGCGAGCCCGGTCTATTTGCCGGATGCGCCGGTCTATATCCCGCAGGATGCTGAACGCGGCGGGGTCTGTGGGGCCGAACCAGTGGGCCACCTCGTCGTAGGCGTTGAAGTTGGTGTAGATGGACGGGACGCCCCGGTAGATATCCAGGACGACGCCGAAGGTCTGCACCTCGGTGAAGAGGGCGTTGACCAGCGCGGCCAGCAGGGGCGAGAGGAGGCCGTAGGATCGGGCGGGACGGCGGCGGAGCGTGGCCGTCAACCGCCACCAGAGGGCGCGCAGGTAGCCCATTAGCGTCAGGTAGAGGACTCGCAGGACGCGCAGCGGGCTGAGCAGGAAGAGGGCCAGCAGGCCGATGCCCCGGATGGACTCAAAGAAAAAGCGGGGGTGGATGGAGGCGAGGGTGAAGAGGGCCAGGTCGGCGTCCCCGTCAAACATGTTGACGTAACTGGAGCCGCCCAGGAGGATTCCCACCCGGCCGCCCTTCAGCCGCTCCTGGAGCATCTGGACCTGGGCTGGGCGTTTGGCGACGAAGGCTTCCCGGCGCGTCTTGTCGTACCAGCGGAATCCGGGGACGTCCTCCTGCGTGCCGAAGAGGATGGCGGCCTGGACGGCGGGGGTTGTGCTGGGGAGGCCGCAGTACCAGCGGCTCAACCCCCAGCGGCCCTCCTGGACCATGCGCCGGAAGTAGGGGAGATAGCCGGCCTCCATGGCCTGGACCAGATGGTCGTAGCCGAGGCCGTCTATCTGCAGGATGATGAAGCCCCGATGGCCGTCGGGCGGGAAAGGGGGGCGTCCGATCTGATGGGCGAGGGCCTCGTATTTCCGGCGACGGGGCCCTTCGGTGAGCCGGTCCACCACCCGGAGAAGAAGCCCCATGCGGGGACCCCCTCTATCCGATGCCCAGACGTTCCAGAGCCAGCGCCAGTGCGCCCAGGAGGACCACGTCGTCCTCCAGCGCGGCGGGGACAATGGGGGTGTTTTCCCAGTAGACGCGCTGGGACCGTTCCCGGACGGTCTGCCGGAGGGGGGCCATCAGCAGGTCGCCAGCCCCGATGGCGACGGAGCCGCCCAGAATGACCAGGGCCGGGTTGAAGAGATACATCAGGCTGACGATGGCCAGGCCAATGTATCGCCCGGCCTGTTCCAGGATCCGGCGGGCGAGTTCGTCTCCCTGGGAGGCGGCCTGGACGACCTCGCGGGCCGTGAGGGCCTCCGGGCGGTCGGCCAGTTGGGAGAGGGCGGAGGGGATGCCCCGTTCCACGGCGACCCGCGCCTCCCGCGCGATGGCGGTGCCCGAGGCGACAGCCTCCAGGCATCCGTAGCCACCGCAGCCGCAGCGCGGGCCGTTGGGTTCCACGATCATATGGCCGACCTCACCTCCCAGCCCCTGCCCCCCTTCAAACAGTCGGCCGTCTATGAGAATGCCGCCGCCGATCCCCGTGCTGATGGTCAGGTAGACCAGATCCCGGACTCCCTTCCCGGCGCCGAAGCGGTACTCGCCCAGCGCGGCCAGGTTGGCGTCGTTGGCGACGAAGGTCGGGACGCCGAAATCCCCGGCCATCAGGTCCCGCAGCGGGACCTCCGTCCATCCGGGGATGTTGGGGGTGAAGCGGACGATGCCCGTCCGGGCGTCCACGGGGCCGGGGGCAGAGAGGGCCAGCGCGGCCACCTCGCCCTCCGCGGGCCAGACGGACCGGATGGCCTGGCGAATGCGGCCCAGGACGGCGTCGGGGCCCTCGTGGGCCAGGGTGGGGAGCGCGACCCGTTCTTCCATCCGCCCATCAGGGGTGCAGCGGGCCGCGCGGATCTGCGTGCCTCCCAGGTCTACGACGAGGATGCGCATCCGGCGTCCCCGGTGGTGGTTTCGGCCGCATGGCCGTAGGCCTGGGCGATGGCCGCCCGGGCTGCCTGGTAGACGCTCCCGTAGAGCGCGTGGCGGTCCAGCGCTTTGGGGTGGACCGTCGCCAGGACGATGATGACCTCGTCGTCGGCGGCGGGGGCAGGGATGATGCCGGCCTCCAGCGCGTCCACGATGGCCCTCGCCAGCGCGGCCTGGGTGGGGCCGTAAATCATGTTGGCCTGACGGAGGTTCTTCTGGGGGAGCGTGGGCAGAAGGAGCGTCGCCGGCCGGACGGTGAGACCCGGCTCCAGGATGGTCGTCAACGCCTCCCGGCCGTGGAGCGGGTAGGTGAGTTGAAGGGCGTAGGCGTCGCCCAGGGGGGTGTCCTTCCGGCCCGCGATCAGGTCCAGTTGGACCCGGTTCACGCCCTCGCCTGCCGTGCCCGTCCCCACCCGCAGGCTGTGCCGACGGATGTCCTCCGGCGTCAGTTCCAGGTCGCCGAAGCGGGCTTCCAGCGGGCCGCCGGGGTACTCAACGGGCTCGTCGGCGACGGGAATTTTGCCCAGTTTCTCCAGTTCCAGTTGAATCTCGGCCCGGGTCTCGTGGATGAGCGCGCCGCCCGCGCTCTTGAGGGGCCGCCGGGGTGACCCGACAGGGATGCCCATCATGTTGAGGGCCGCTTTGACCGCCACCCCGCCACCGTGGCGGCAGAAGATGCGGGAGAGTTTCTGGACCTTTCGCTGGAGGGCCCGCGCCTCCTCCAGCCGCCCCTCCCGAACCAGCCGGTAGACCTCCCGCCAGATTTCGGGGTAGACCTGGGCGCTGGCCAGGATCATCCCGCTCACTCCGGCGGCCAGGGCCGCGATCACCACCTCGTCGTGGCCCACCAGGACGTCTATGCGGTCTCCGGCGTACTCCAGAATCTCCAGCGTGTAGGTCAGGTCGCCGGAGGAGTCCTTCAGGCCGACGACGTTGGGCAGGTCCGCCAGGTCCTCCACCACGTTGCGGGGCAGGACCGCGTCCACCACCTGAGGGATGTTGTAGAGGATGAGGGGGATGTCCACCCGGGTGGCGATGTCGTAGAAGTGCTGGTAGACCTCTTTGTCCGAGGGGTGGAGGAAATAGGGGGTGACGACAAGGATGGCGTCTGCGCCGGCTTCTTTCGCATCCCGGGCCAGCGCCAGGGCCTGGTCGGTGCCGGAAGCGCCACACCCGGCGATGACCTTTTTGTCCCCCACCTCCTCCCGCGCGATCTCCACCAGCCGCCGCTGCTCGGCGCGGGTCAGGTAGGGGAACTCGCCCGTCGTGCCGCTGGTGACCACGCCGTCCACGTAGGGCAGGACGTGTCGGATAAGCCGACGGTATGCTTCCTCGTCCACCTCCTCCGTCCTGGGATCAAAGGGGGTCACCAGGGCGGGGAAGATCCCGTGCAGCCAGTCCAGTCGGGTGCCCATCTCGCCTCCCGGAAGAAGATGAGGGGTATTGGCCTTCGGCGATACGGGAGTGGACTTCAGGTGGATCGCGCCACGGCGGGAAAGGGGTTATCCAAACCCCAGCCGCTGGTGGGCCTCCCGCGCCATCATAGAGGGGTCCCAGCGCTCCGTTCCCAGGACGACCTTCACGGGGCGGTCGGTGACGGCCTGCGCTGCCGCGCGGGCCTGTTCCAGGATCATCCCCGCCAGAGGGCAGAAGGGAGCTGTGAGAATCATCGTGATCTGAACTTCTCCACCCACATCCTCTATCTTGCGGACCAGCCCCAGGTCCACCACGCTGATGCCGATCTCGGGGTCGTAGACGTCCTTCAGGGCATCCCGAATGCGGGCAATTTCCTGTTCGGTCAGAGTTGTCTCGCTCATGCTGGCTCCTTGGTTGAGATCTGGACTTTGGATAAACCACCGGGGATGTAAAATTCCTTTCGGCCTACAGGCCACCCATATGGATGCAAGCCGAAATTTCATTTCGGCCTACAGGCTACCCATATTATATGGGCATCGGCAAATGGATAAAGCCTACATAGCAAGGCGCTCTCCCTGGCCCTTTCAGTTTGTCCAAAGTCCAGTTGAGATGTTCGCCTGGATTATACCACACTTCAGGGCGGTGTCAAAAAAGAAGGCTCTTTCTCCTAAAACGGCGGATGGGGCGCCGCTGGCCGGGCGTGCTGGGCGGCCTGCTCTGCGGGTCCGTGCTGGGCCTATTCGGCCTCAGCCCGGGAGGCGGCGCGCAGGCCGACGGCCCGACGGATGGCCTCGTAGTCCAGCGGCTTCAATCCCTCCGGCAGCGCGTCGGGGGAGACCCAGCGGGCGGCCAGGATCTCCCCGCTCAGAGGGCCGGCTTCCCCGTCCACTTCGCACAGGAAGATGGTCTCCAGGTGGCCCGGCACGGCCCCCAGGTCCACCAGAACCGGCGGCCCCACGTGCACCCGGAGGCCGATCTCTTCCCAGAGTTCCCGCCGCAGCGCGTTCTGGGGGCGCTCCCTCTTTTCCACCCAGCCGCCGGGCAATCCCCAGGGATGCGAGGCCCGGAAGACGTGCTCCAGAAGCAGAACATGGCCCTGGGCGTTGAAGACGACGCCAGTGACGCCGACGGTAAAGCGGGCGGCCCTGGCCTGAGCCAGGCGCATCATCCACGGGTAGAAGCAGGAGAGCGCGCGGAGAAAGCGGGCCAGCAAGCGTTTGGGCAACATCCGAAGCGCAGCCTGCCTCAGGGATTTCCGCTCCGAAGCGGACCGGTCTCCGGCCAGAATATCATTGCCGGGTGAAATTGTCAAGCGGCCTGGCTGCTGTAGGTCGGATTGTCAATCCGACCTACGGCGGGTGAAATTGTCAGGCGGCGGTTTTCGGATCCGGATGCTTGACAATCGGCCGCATTCGCGTACAATGAATGCATCCTTCCCTGTTAAGGAGCAATGAGATGGAAAACTACGGTCCGCGTCCGTCCTATCCCCCGCCTTCCACCAATGGGCTGGCCATCGCTTCCCTGGTGCTGAGCATTCTGGGGCTTGTCGGCATGCTCCCCCTGCTGGGAACCGTCCTGGGTCTTATTTTCGGTTATTCGGCGAAAGGCCAGATTGCCCGAAGCCGGGGCACTCAGGGGGGTGAGGGGCTGGCCCAGGCAGGGATCATCATTGGCTGGGTGACTCTGGGGCTGTATATCCTGATCGGGTGTCTGGTGCTCGTTTTCGGCCTCGCCGTCCCGGGAGGCCTGATGGGCTGTGCCCTCTGTTCGGAACTGGAAACCCTTCTGCAAGGATACTGATCTGCTCCGAATGCGCAAGTTCGTTCTGATTCTTGGGGCCGCGCTTTTGCTCCTGCACCTGGGGGGCGCCTGCCCCGCCTGGGCCCAGTCGGGCGGAACGGGAGGGACGGGAGGGCCTGCTCCGCTTCTGGAGCACGTCGTCGCGCCGGGGGAGACGCTCTTCTCCATCGCGCGCCGTTACGGCACGACGGTGGAGGCTATCGCCCACGCCAACTCCATCCCCGACCCCCGGCAGATCTACGCCGGACAGCGGCTTCTCGTCCCCAGCGCGCTGGGGCCGGTGGATATCTGGGGGACCCATGTGGTCCGGCCGGGGGAGACGCTTCAGGGAATCGCGCGCCGGTACGGGGTGGACTGGCGAGCGCTGGCGCTGGCGAACTTCCTGATCAACCCCTCCCTGCTGACTGCCGGGCAGGTCCTGCGGATTCCGGGCAACACCGGGCGAACACGCGCGGGAGCCCTGCACGTTGTCCAGCCGGGGGAGACGTTCACCCACCTGGCGCTGCGGACCGGAACGTCTCTCTGGAGCCTCCTGGAGGCCAACTGGAACGGCCATCTGCCCCTGGACCTGCCGGGGGCCTGGCTCCTTATCCCCGGCGCGCGTCCCTCCTGGATGCCCGCTCCCTTCCAGCAGATAGACCTTCTCCCCCAACCGGCCCGGCAGGGAGACACGCTGCTGATCGCCGTCCGGACCGACCGGCCGGTTGCCCTCCAGGGCACCCTCTTTGACCGCCCCGTCCGGTTCGCCGAGGAGAACGGCGTCTACTACGCCCTGGTCGGTGTCCACGCCTTCACCGACCCTGGCATGTACGAACTGGCCCTCACCGCTACGGACGGCGAAGGAGCGACCGCCGCGGTGGGCGTGGAGGTGGTCGTTGTGGAGGGAACATACGGCCACGAGCGGATAGACGTTCCGCCCAGCCGGGCCAGCCTCCTGGACCCCCAGGTCATCGCCGCGGAGCGGGACCGCCTCCAGGCGGTTCGGTCGCTTTTCACGCCACACCGCTACTGGAACGGGCCCTTCCGGCTTCCCGTGGAGGCGGCCATCAGTTCCGTCTTCGGCACCCGCAGGTCCTACAACGGCGGGCCCTACAACAGTTACCACGAAGGGGTGGATTTTGACGTCGGAGCCGGCGCCGCTGTCCATGCCCCGGCCGACGGCGTCGTCGTCCTGGCGGAGCCCCTGGCCGTCCGGGGCAACGCGGTGGTGATCGACCACGGCTGGGGCGTCCTGACCGGCTACTGGCATCTCTCCCGCATAGAGGTGGCCGTCGGGCAGCGGATCCGGGCGGGGGACGTCATCGGGCGGGTCGGCAACACCGGCCTCTCCACCGGCGCACACCTCCACTGGGACTTCTGGGTCAGCGGCATCAACGTGGACGGCCTCCGCTGGACGACCGCGGAGGGTCCGGCGACGCTGTATGGAGTCCGGGAATGAGGGCTTCGGCGCGCAGCCTATTGTGAGGTGAGCGATGGCAGTCGTTCAAGCCTTCCTGAACCTTTCCGCGGCCTTTGGCCTCTCCGCCTCCGCAGGGCTGAACGCCTACATCCCCCTGCTGGTCATCGCCCTGGTGGACCGTCTGACCGACGGTCTCATAGACCTGCAGGGGCCCTGGGTCTGGCTGAGCAGTTGGTGGACCATCGGCGTTCTGCTGTTCCTGCTCCTGGTGGAAGTCCTTGCGGATAAGATTCCCGCCGTGGATAGCATCAACGACGTCATCCAGACGGTGGTCCGTCCGGCGGCGGGGGCCATTCTCTTTGCTGCGACCACGCGCGTGATCCACCTGCACCCCGTCGTGGCGGCGATCTGCGGCGTCCTCGTTGCCGGCACCGTCCACGCCGTCAAAGCGACCAGCCGCCCCGTCCTCTCGGTCACCACCGGTGGCACGGCGAACCCCATCGTCAGCACCATAGAGGACATCGTCTCCGCCGTCACCTCTCTCCTCTCCGTCTTCGCGCCCTACCTGGTGCTGGCCCTCATCGCCCTCATCGTCTCCCTGATCATCTGGCGCATCTCCCGCAGAAGGAGCCGTGCATGAGCGTTCTGAAAACCACGCTGGAAAACGGGCTCACCGTTCTCCTGAAGGAAGTCCACACCGCGCCCGTGACCAGTTTCTGGATCTGGTACCGGGTCGGCAGCGGGCACGAGCACGTGGGCATCACCGGCATCTCCCACTGGGTGGAGCACATGCTCTTTAAAGGCACGCCCCGCTGGCCCAAGGGGACGGCGGACAAGGCCGTCTCGCGGGAGGGGGGGATATGGAATGGCGCGACCTGGTACGATTTTACCACCTACTACGCCACCCTCCCCACGGAGAAGATCTCGCTGGAACTGGACATTGAGGCCGACCGGATGACGGCGGCCCTCTTTGAGCCCCAGGAGGTGGAGGCGGAGCGGACCGTCATTATCAGCGAGCGGCAGGGGGCCGAAAACGACCCCCTCTTTCTGCTGGGCGAGGAGGTGATGGCCGCCGCCTTCCGCGTCCATCCCTACGGCCACGAGACCCTGGGGCATCTCTGCGATCTGCAGACGATGACGCGGGACGACCTTTACCGCCACTACCGGACCTACTACGTCCCCAACAACGCGCTGGCGGTGGCCGTGGGGAGTTTTGAGACGGAGCAGATGCTGGGGCTGATCCGCCAGTACTTCGGCTCCATCCCCTCGGGCGATCTCCCCGACGCGCGCCGG
>DAOUBO010000296.1:0-12015 GCA_034432695.1 Anaerolineae bacterium
AACGCGACGAGGCGGCGCCCCCTGGGGGACCCGTTGTCGCCCACCCCCCCCGCCAGAACCAGCGGCTGGTTGGCGACAATACCCACGGAGAACCCGCCCAGCCGGGCGAAGCCGACAACGATGTTCTGGGCCCAGTGCTCGTGAACCTCCAGGAATTCCCCGTTGTCCACCACCCGTCGGATGACTTCTTTCACATCGTAGGGCCGGGTGGGGCTTTCGGGGATGATGTTCTTTAACGCCTCATCCATCCGGTCCTCCGGGTCATCGGTGGGGACAAAGGGCGGGTCCTCCATGTTGTTCTGGGGGATGTAGGAGAGGAGCCTCCGAATGAGGTCAAAGCAATGCTCCTCGTCGTCGGCGACGAAGTGGGCGACGCCGCTTCTGGTGGCGTGGGTCATCGCCCCGCCCAGTTCCTCAAAGGTGACCTCCTCCCGCGTGACAGCCTTGATGACGTCGGGGCCGGTGATGAACATGTGGCTGGTGTTTTTGACCATCAGAATGAAATCGGTCATCGCGGGGGAGTAGACGGCGCCACCCGCACAGGGGCCCATAATGGCCGAAATCTGGGGGATCACACCGGAGGCCAGGACGTTGCGCAGGAAGATGTAGGCGTATCCGGCCAGGGAGACGACGCCTTCCTGGATGCGCGCGCCCCCCGAGTCGTTCAGGCCGACCACCGGTGCGCCGTTCTTCATCGCCAGGTCCATAATTTTGCAGACCTTCTCCGCGTGGACCTCAGAGAGGGAACCGCCGAAGACGGTGAAGTCCTGGGAGAAGACGTAGACCAGGCGCCCGTTGATGGTCCCCCATCCGGTGACGACGGAATCGGAGAGATACTTCTGTTTCTCCACCCCGAAGCCGACGGCCCGGTGGGTGACGAACATGTCCAGTTCCCGGAAGGAGCCGGGGTCCAGGAGCCTCTCTATGCGCTCGCGGGCGGTCAGTTTCCCCTGGGCGTGCTGGCGCTCAATGCGCTCCAGCCCGCCGCCCAGTTTGGCCTGCTCCCGCATCTGGCGGAGTTGGGCGATCAGGTCGTCCATGGTCGGCATAGGCACCTCGCAGGTTGCAGGGATCCGAAACACAGGGATTGGGTCTACTCTCCACGGGGACGCCGAGGCGCCCCTGCAGTGGGCCAGACCGTTGACGGAGGGCAAAAATGGCTGCCAGAAAACAGGACATCTCCAGTATACCACAAGTTGCTTATCCTGCTAAACCGTGGTATGCTTCAAACTATGAAACCTGCGTCCGACCATTTTCGTTATAACTTCCTGCTCCTGCTGACGGACTACGTCTTCTTCGGGGTGGCTTACGCGTTTCTCAACCCCAACACGGTCCTGCCGGCCTTCGCGCGCACGCTGACGGACCTGGAGCCGCTGATCGGGCTGGTGCCCACGGTGATGGCCGCGGGGTGGCTCCTGCCCCAACTGGGCGCGGCGGCGTGGTTCGGGAAGGCGCCCCGCAAGAAGCCGTACCTCCTGCGGGCCATCTACGCAGGCAGGCCGATCTATTTCCTGCTGGCTCTGCTCACCTGGGCAGGGCTGCCCCGCTATCGGGGCCTTATGCTGGGGGCCTTTCTGGCCAGCCTGCTGTACTTCAACGTCCTGGACGGCATCGCGTCCGTCGCCTGGTTTGACCTGCTGGCCGCGACGATCCCTCCGAAGCACCGGGGGCGGCTGGTCGGGATGAGCCAGTTTCTGGGCGGCGTGATCAGCATCGGCGTCGGCGGGCTGGTCGGGGAGATCCTGAGCAGCCCGTCCCTTCCCTATCCGAACAACTACGCCCTGCTGTTTCTGGCTTCTGGGCTGGCGCTGATCCCGTCTACCCTCGCCCTCACGCTGCTGAGGGAGCCCGAACGCCCGGAGAGCGCGGCCCCGCCCCAGGAGATGCAGGGCAAACGCTCCGACTTCCTCCGACAGTTGCGGGAGGTCTGGAGGGAGGACCGGAACTTCCGGCGGCTGGTTTTTACCCGGTGGTTGGTCGGCCTCTTCGGCCTGGCCATGCCCTTTTACATCCTCCACGCGACGGAGGTCGTCGGACTCCCGCAGGCGGTGACCGGGTGGTTCGTCTCCGCCCAGATGGTGGGAGGGATCGTCGCCAGCGTCGGGCTGGGATGGATGAGCACCCGCATCGGCCCCCGCCCGGTCATCTGGGTCGGCGCGCTGAACGCCTTTCTCAGCCCGCTCATCGCCCTGCTGGTCCACCTCTACCCGGCTGGTTGGGCTCTCTACGTCTACCCTCTCGTCTACTTCTGCTTTGGGATCACGAACAATACCTGGATGCTGGGGGCATTCAACTACCTGCTGGAGATCGCGCCGGAGGAAAGCCGTCCGCTCTTTGTGGGGCTCTACAACACGCTGGGAGGGCTCCTCATCCCGGTCTCGCTGGTCGGTGGAGCGATTCTGCGGGCAACGTCTTACCCCTTTCTGTTTCTGCTGACCGCCCTGGGAGTCGCGCTGGGATTATGGATGAGCCTGGGATTGAAGGATTCCCGCGCCGGAAAGACCGCCTGAAAGGGAACCCCCTGCCGTCCATCGCCGGGCTGGCGGTGTTTCTGGCCCTGGGGGTCGCTCTGGGGCCGCTGATCTACCGGTTGCTCTCCCAGCGGGAGGCGGTTCAGGCCTGGATAGGCCGGTTCGGCTCCTGGGGGCCGCTGGTCAGCGTCTTTCTGAACGTCCTGCAGGTCCTGCTGGCGCCTGTGCCCGGGCAGGCCCTCGGATTCGCGAACGGATACCTCTTCGGCGTGACGAAAGGCACGCTCTACGGCTGGATCGGGGTGCAGGTGGGGTCCGCGCTGGCGATGGGGATGGCCCGTCTCTGGGGGCGTCCGCTGGTCCTGCGGTGGATGGAGATGGCCCTGGGGCAGGAGCGGGCCCGGATGCTCCTGGGGCGCTGGGACCGTCTGGCTCAGGCGCACGGCCCGCTCTTTTTCCTGCTGGTGTTTCTCTTCCCCTTCCTGCCCGACGACCTGGCCTGCTTTCTGATCGGGCTGAGCCCATTGCCGCTGGGCCCGATGTGGCTGCTGGCAGGGATCGGGCGACTGCCGGGGCTGGTGGTCGCCAGCTGGGTGGGGGCTAATGCGGGGCGCCCTCCAGCCTGGCTCTGGAGCGTGTTGCTGGCCGGGGGCGGCCTGCTGGGATGGGGATACGCCCGCTACCGGGAACGGATAGAAGCGGCCCTTCTGCAAACCCTGATCCGGATAGAGCGGCAGGCCGCGGCCGTCTCTCGCCGAAGATGGATTCCCGGTCGCCGTTCGGACCGGCGCGGGCCGAGATGAGATCCGGACACGGGCTCGGCGGCCGGCCTTTATGCCGACCTCTCCGTAGCGCAAGATGGATCCTGTGTTCCAGCCGATGCCCGGCTCCGGCAGGGGCCCGGAACCGATTCCCATCGGCGTCAACGGCGCCCAGAACAGGGAACGCTCTCATTGACAAGCCCCGGCCGATTTGATTTTTCGGGGGTTCGGGGTAAGATATAGTTGGAACAAACCTGGAGGGTTGCGCTTGAACGTCCTGGTTACTGGGGGGGCCGGGTTTATCGGCTCCCATCTTGTGGACCTCCTGATCGCGGAAGGCCATACGGTTACCGTCCTGGACGACCTGTCTGTGGGCAAACTGGCCAACATCGCCCATCATCTGGATAACCCGCGTTTTCGGTTCGTCCGGGACTCCATTCTGAACGAGACGGCGCTGGCGCCCCTGATCCGGGAAGCCGACCTCATCTTTCACCTGGCCGCCGTCGTCGGTGTCAGGTACGTGGTGGAGGACCCCCTGCGGGCCATCCGGGTAAACGTGCGCGGGACGGAGAACGTCCTGGACCTGGCCTGCCAGTACGGTGTGCGGACCGTCGTCGCTTCCAGTTCGGAGGTCTACGGGAAATCCATGCGAGTGCCGCTGCGGGAAGACGACGACCGTCTCCTGGGCCCTACCACCGTTCTCCGCTGGTCCTACGCCGAGGCGAAGGCGATAGACGAATACATCGCCCTGGCCTACGCCCGGCAGGGGTTCCCGGTGAGCGTGGTCCGGTATTTCAACGCCTATGGCCCGCGGCTGGACCCGCAAGGCTACGGGAGCGTCGTCGCCCGCTTCCTGACCCAGGCCCTGCGGGGAGAGCCTCTGACCGTCTACGGCGACGGCTGGCAGACCCGTTCCTTCACCTACGTCGCGGACACCGTGCGGGGGACCGTCCTCGCAGGGACAAAGCCAGAGGCCGTCGGCCAGATTTTCAACATCGGGTCCGACCGGGAGATCAGCATCAACGACCTGGCCCGGCAGATTCTGGAACTGACGGGGTCCCGGTCGGAGATCGTCCACGTGCCATACGGCGAGGCCTACGGCCCGGATTTTGAGGAAGCCCGCCGCCGGGTCCCCGACACGCGCCGGGCGCGGGAGGTCCTGGGTTTCGTGGCCGAGGTGTCGCTGGAAGAGGGCCTGCGGCGGACGCTGGAGTGGTTCCGAACAGCCCATTCGTAATTGGAGGTGCAGTATGGGGATTCCGATCACAGAACTGGAGCGCTCTTTGCTTCTGCGACGCTTCCTCGTCGCCTTTGACGAATCCCAGGCCGAGATCCTGGCCGATACGCTCGGTCTGATCGCGGCGCAGATACGGGGGGAGTTCGTATCCCGTGAGGACCTCAGAGAGAGCATTGAGGAGATCCTCGGGGCCCAGGCCCGGATGGAGGAGAAGTTTCGGGAGTACTGGGAGGCCTCGGAGGGCCGTTTCGCGCGGATAGAGGCCGCTCTGGAGCGGCTGGCCGAGGCCCAGCGCCGCACCGAGGAGCGGGTGGAGGAACTGGCCGAGGCCCAGCGCCGCACCGAGGAACGGGTCTCCCGGCTGGAGGAAGCGGTCGCCCAACTGGCCGAGGCCCAGCGCCGCACCGAGGAGACCGTCAAAGCGCTGGCTGAGGCCCAGGCCCGGACAGAGCGGGAATTCCAGATCTTCCGCCGCACTGTGGAGGAGCGCTTCGCCCGGCTGGAGGCCGCCCAGGCCCGGACGGAGCGGAAGGTGGACCAACTGGCCAAACAGGTGGGCGGCCTCAGCGAAACCGTCGGCGGGGATATAGAGGACATTGCCTACATCGTCCTCCACCGGGTTCTGGGGCAAAAGAAGGGCTGGAAAGTCGGAGAACTCAAGCGCACCTGGCACCGCTGGAACGGCCGGCAAGTGGAAGTGAACATCTTCGGCGAGGCCCATGATCCGGCCCAGCCAGACCGGCGCATCTGGATCGTTGGCGAGGCCAAGCACAACCTGACGATAGGGGAGGTGGAGAAGTTCGCCCGCGTGGTCCGGCTGGCCCGCCAGAACCTGGAGGGGGAAATTTATCCCGTTTGCTTCTGCTACCGGGCCCGCCCGGAGGTTCAGGAGCGCATCCGGGAACTTGGCTTTCACACGGTTTTCTCCTACGGCGAACTGGTGGAATCTGAACACGGTGGGGACGGAGCATGAACTCTACCCGACTCAGTGCGATCCTGGACGGCATACTGGAAGCCGGCTGGCTGGCGGCCATCATCGTCACCCCGCTCTTCTTCAACATCTACTCCAGCCGGGTCTTTGAGCCGGATAAACTCACCACCCTGCGTTCCATCGCCCTGGTGATGGCCGCCGTCTGGCTGGCCCGCTGGGTGGAGGAGCGGGCCGCCGGAGGAGGCCAACTGCGCTTCTCCTGGCGCACCCCTCTCGTCCTCCCGACGTTCTTCACCGCCCTGGCCTACCTCATCAGCACCGCCTTCTCCGTCGTTCCCTTCACCAGTTTCTTCGGCTCCTACCAGCGGCTCCAGGGCACCTTCACAACTCTCTCTTATATCGTCATTTTCCTCATCATTCTGGATCGGATGCGCACCCGCGCGCAACTGGACCGGTTCATCCCGACGCTCATCCTGAACAGCCTCCCCATCGCCCTCTACGGCTTTGTCCAGCACGCCCGCCGGGACCCCCTCCCCTGGGGCGGGGACGTGACCCAGCGGGTGGCTTCCAACATGGGCAATCCCATCTTCGTCGCCGCGTATATGATTATGGTCGCGTTCCCCACCCTCTCCCGCGCGGCGGATGCTTTTCGTTCCCTCCTGACTGATGAACGGGCCAGCACGTCGGAGGTTCTGCGGGCCGCTGCCTACGTGTTCATCTTCCTGGTCCAGGTCATCAGCATCTGGTACACCCACAGCCGGGGGCCGCTGATGGGGCTGGTGATGGGGCTGGCGGTCTGGGTGTTCCTGGGGCTCCTGGCCCTCCGGCAAGCCGCGCTGGGCGCGGCACAACCGGCCAGGGCGGAGGGGAGCGCTCTGGCCCGCGACCTGGGCGCCGGCCTTGCCTTCGGCCTGGGGACACTGGGGGCCGCAGGCGTGGTGGGAGCGATCCTCTACTTGCCCTGGCGGGGCGCGGGCGAGGGGCCTGTCCGGTGGCTCCCTGCCGTCGCCGCGCTGGCCGTCCTGGGCGGGGCCTGGATGACCGTCATCGTGAACGGCCGGGGCTGGCGCTGGCTCTGGGCCAGCGCACTGGCGACAACGATCGTCCTGGCCGCAGGATTCCTCGCCGTCAACCTGGTGGAACCCCTCCACGAATGGGCTCAGCAGCAGCCCTGGATGGGGCGGCTGGACGAGGTCCTGCAGGCCGAGAGCGGCACCGGCAAAGTTCGCTCCCTCATCTGGGAAGGCGCGCTGCGCCTGATCCTCCCCCATCCGCCCATTGAGTACCCTCCCACGACGGCTGACCCCGACGGCCATCCCGACCCCTTCAACGCCATCCGGCCCCTCGTCGGCTATGGGCCGGAGTCCATGTACGTCGCCTACAACCGGTTCTACCCGCCACTTCTGGGCCACTACGAATCCCGCACCGCCTCGCCGGACCGCTCTCACAACGAGACGCTGGACTCCCTGGTCATCACCGGACTCCTGGGATTTACCGCGTACCTCTGGATGTTCGGGAGTCTGTTCTACTACGGCCTCTCCTGGCTGGGAATGGTCCCCGGCCACCGCTGGAGGGGACTCCTCCCCGGCCTGATGGCCCTGGGGGCTGTCATCGGGATAGCGGCCGTCGCCGTTACCATCGGGCCCCATTTCTTCGGACTGGCCATCCCGATCGGGATGGTCCTGGGGATGCTCGCCTACCTGGTCCTCTACGGCTTCAAGGCCAGGAGCGGCTCCGAACCGGCCCGAAGTGCCCATCCCGACCAGATCCTGCTGATGGGGATTCTGGCCGCCTTCGTCGCCCACCTGGTGGAGATCAACTTCGGCATCGCCATCGCCTCCACCCGAACCACCTTCTGGACCCTGGCGGCGGTCTTTGCTCTGGTGGGGACGCGACAGATTGTGGGACAGGAGGAGCGGCCTGCCCCACCTCAACCGCCCTCTGCCCCTGCCAGAAAGAAAAAACGGCGCTCTCGCTCCTTGCCGACCCGTCCAGCCCCCAGGGCACACAGGGGAACTCCCTCCTGGCTCTGGACCGCGCTGGGATCGGCCCTCATCGGCTCGCTGATCCTGGGCACGCTGGCCTACGACTTCGTCAACAACATGGAGCGGCTCCGGGATCCCTGGCAGATTTTCTGGCGTTCTCTGACCGTTCTCGCTGTTGGCGGGCCGCCCCGGCAGTCCCTGGGCATCCTGCTCATCTTCGGGATGGCATGGGCGATAACGGCCCTGCTGACAGTGACCCAGATGAACCATCGGCGAGCCTTCGGGGGCCGGATGGACGACCTCTGGCTCGCCGTGTCCGTTGTCCTGCTGGTGTCGGTCCTGGTCGGGTTGACCTTCGGGCTGGTCCTGGCCGGACGCCATGCGGCCGTCCAGTGGATGACGATTCAGACCCTCCAGGACCTCCTGCGGTTGGCCGAGCACATCTCCCATCAGATCAGCGCCTACTACGGCTTTCTGGGGGCGGTGATCCTTCTGGGCGGACTGGCGCTGGCCGGGGAGCGACAGATGCCCCGTCGTGGGGGAACCGCATGGGGAACGGTGGCCCTCGTCGTCCTGATCCCCCTGGCAATTCTGAGCGCCCTGCAGGCCAACCTCCGCCCCATCCGGGCTGACATCATCTACAAGCAGGCCGACCCGTGGGACCGGGCCGGGCAGTGGGGGGCCGCTGTCCCCCACTATCAGCGGGCCGCTCAACTGGCGCCGCGGGAGGATTTCTACTACCTGTACTGGGGCCGCGCGCTCCTGGAGGCAGCGACGGCCACGACGGACGTGGCCCAGCAGGAGGCCCTCCTGCGGGAGACGGAGCGGGTCCTTCTCCAGGCACAGGCCCTGAGCCCCCTGAACACGGACCACTCGGCCAACCTGGCCCGGATGTATCAGCGCTGGGCCGACCTCCCCGCCGGGCAGTCCCAGCGGGAGACGCTCCTGCGGCTGGCTTCCCGCTATTACGAGATGGCCACCTCTTTGAGCCCCAACAACGCCATCCTCTGGAACCAGTGGGCCACCCTCTACTACTACAGCCTGGGGGACGAGGAGGGCTTCTGGGAGCGCATCCACCGTTCCCTTCAGGTGGACGACGGCTTTGAGCAGACGTGGCTCATCATCGGGGACGTCAAAGCGATGAAGGGAGACCTGGACGGGGCGCTGGAGGCCTACCGCCGGGCGCTGGAGATTCAGCCGAACATGCCCCAGGTCTGGAACGCGCTGGCCCGCATCTACATCCAGAAGGGACAGAGCGCGGAGGCGGTGGAAGCGCTGAACCGGTCCCTGGAACTGGAGCCCACGGGCGGCTGGGCCTGGGACGCCCACCGGTTGCTTTCCATCGCCTATTTCCAGATGGGCATGGTGGAACAGGCCCGGCAGGAAATCCTGACGGCCCTGGAGATGGCTCCCCAGGACCAGCGCTCGGTCCTGGAACAGACGGCCCAGCAGATGGGTTTCACCGTCCCAGTAACCCCTGGGGCGCCATAACAGAGAGACCCGCCGACCCGATGAACCCACTGCGACTGTTGCTGGTGGACGACCACATCCTGTTCCGCAAGGGGCTGGCCCGCCTGCTGGACGCTCAACCCGACTTCCAGGTTGTGGGGGAGGCGTCGGACGGGGCGGAGGGGGTGGAGAAGGCCCGGGCACTGCGCCCCGACGTGGTTCTGATGGACCTGCGGATGCCGGTCTGTGACGGGCTGGAGGCGACCCGGCAGATCAAGCAGGAACTGCCGGATACGCGCGTCGTCATCCTCACCGTCTCCGAGGACGACCAGGATTTCCTGGCCGCGATCCGATACGGTGCCGATGGCTATCTGGTCAAAAGCATCCGGCCCGAAGTCCTGTTCCAGGAACTGCGCGGGCTGGCCAGGGGGGAGGCTCCCATCTCGCGGGAGATGGCCAGCAAACTCATCCGGCAGATGGCCCGGCGGGAACGGGTGAACCTCCCCCCCAACCTGCCCGAGTCCCTCTCGGAACGGGAGCGGGAGGTCCTGGCCCTTCTGGCCGAGGGGCTATCCAACGAGGAAATTGCGGAGGAACTGCACATCGCGGCCAACACGGTCCGCAACCACGTCCGGAGCATCCTGGAGAAACTGGGCGTCCGCAACCGGGTTCAGGCCGCCGTCTACGCCGTCCGCTGCGGCCTGGCGGACCGGAAATGAGGGGGCGGCGGCCCCGTCCCCGCCGCTATCTCTTCCAGAAGGGAGGCCGTTCCAGCCGCCAGAGGGCAAAAAGCCCTCCCAGCGCGACCGCGCCCCCGACGATATACCCCTCCACCACCGAAGCGCGGGTCACGAAAACCGCCAGCAGCCCCAGCACGAAGGAAACCACGTACAGCGTCAGAACCGCTTCCCGCGGCGAGAGCCCGGCCGCCACCAGCCGGTGGGAGACGTGATCCTTCCCCGGCGTTGTGAGCGGGTTTAGCCCCCGCCGCAGCCGGGAAACGATCACCAGCGCGGTGTCAAAAATCGGGAGCCCCAACACCAGCACCGGCACCATCCAGGTCACGAAGGTCACGTTTTCCGGGAAGCGGAGTTTGATCCCGATGGCCGCCAGCATGAACCCCAGGAAGAGGGCCCCCGAGTCCCCCATAAAGATGCTGGCAGGGTTCAGGTTGTAGAAGAGAAACCCCAGGCAGGCTGCCAGAACAGCGATAGAGAGGGCCCCCACCAGGTACTGCCCGCTGAAGGAGCACATCAGCGCGAAATGGGCCGCGGCGATCGCGGCCACTCCCCCGGCAAGCCCGTCCATATTGTCCAGGAGATTGACAGCATTGGTGATGTAGACGACCCAGAACAGGGTCAGGAAAGTGTCCAGGACCGGCCAGCCGGAGGTCCCGACCCGGACGCCGGTCGCCCAGAGGAGTACTGCGGCCAGGATCTGCCCGACCAGTTTGACCAGGGGGCGCAAGCCCCATCGGTCGTCCACCAGCCCCAGAAAGGAAACGGCGGTAGCGCCGACGATGATGGAGCCGAACTGGGCGAAATTGAACCGCTCTCCCAGAACGACGGCCGCGGCCAGGACGGCCAGGTAGATGGCGAGGCCGCCTAACCGGGGGACGGGCCGATGGTGGACCTTGCGGGCCGAGGGCAGATCCATAACGCCCAGCCGTGGGGCCAGCAGGCGGGCCACCGGGGTCAGAGCGATACTGAGCACCAGCGCGCCTGCGAAGACCAGGAGGTAGATGGTCACGGCTCCGGCTCCCGGTGGAGGAGTTTCAGCGTCACATGCAGATAGGCGAAATCCCCGCGCGGCGGGATCAGGTCCACGACCTCCAGCACCTCAAAGCGGTCGTTCCCCAGAGAGACCACATCTCCCACGCGCGGCGGGGTCTCCCGGCTAACGATGGCCCCCGGGTGCTGTCCGCCCAGAACGACGTAACTGACCTTGTAGATCATCGCCTGCCCCCTACCAGCCGGCCGCCATCCGGAGATTCCTGTGGCGCAACTTGAAGGAGAGGTCCCGGGCGATGTTGCGCATCACGGTATAGCCGATGGCATGGTTTCGGTCGCAGAGGTCACAGAAGGCCTCGCGCGGGAGAACAAAGACGATGGTCCCGTCCACCACGGCCCGGACCGTCGCGGAACGGCGGCCCTGGTCCACCAGCCCCATCTCGCCGAACATCTGCCCCTCCCCCAGACGGACCACCGGCGTCGCCTCCGGCGGACCGGGGATGTCGGGAACGGCGCCGTGGGGCACGACCACCTCCACCATTCCCTTCTGGACGATGTAGAGGGCGTCCGAGGGGTCCCCCTCCCGGATGATGATTTCCCCCGCGTTGTAGGTCTCCCAGCGGCCGATCGCGATCAGGCGCCCGATGTCCTCCTCTGTCAGGTCACAAAAGAGGTCACTTCGCTTCAGCAGAGAGGTGAATTCCTGCATACGTGCCCTCCCGATAGGCCCGCGCTTTCTCCACATAGTGGGCCGCGTCGCGACGCAGGCGTCCGATTTCCTCCTCCCGCAGTTCCCGCACCACCCTGGCCGGGACGCCCAGGGCCAGAGTGCGGGGCGGGATGACCGCACCCTCCGGCACCACCGCGCCGGCGCCGACGATCGCCTCCGCGCCCACGACGGCCCCGTTGAGGAGAATCGCGCCGATGCCGATGAGGGCGCCGTCCTCCACCACGGCCCCGTGCAGGACGGCCCGATGGCCCACCGTCACCCCGGCGCCCACCCGGCAGGGCCGGTCCACGTCGGTATGGATGACGGTGAGGTCCTGGATGTTGGAGCGGGGGCCGATGTGGATGGGGGCCTCTTCGGCCCGCAGGACACACCCGAACCAGACGCTGGCCTCCTCCTCTATCGTCACGTCGCCGACGATGACGGCGCCGGGGGCGATGAAGGCGGTGGGGTGGATGCGGGGGCACATTCCGGCTACTCCTGAGTCCGCAGGGGCTTCACCCCACCCTTGCGTCCCAGCCCGTATCCAACCCGGAAAACGTCCGGGATGTTCACCCGGCCGTCGCCCCTCATTCATAACCCTCCTGCCGCCTCCTCTACGTTCAGGAGTCGCAGCCCCTCCTGCTGACACAGATCTGCGTGGTTGTGAAAGACCGAATCCTGGGCGAAATTGAACCGCTCTCCCAGAACGACGGCCGCGGCCAGGACGGCCAGGTAGATGGCG
>DAOUBO010000297.1:0-4299 GCA_034432695.1 Anaerolineae bacterium
TTTGGGGCTCAGGATGCACATGGCGCAGTCGTTGGTGGGAAAGGTCTTGTCCAGTTGGGCCATGTGCCCACCGATGGCGGATTTGGCCTCCGCCAGGTAGACCTTGAAACCGGCCTCCGCCAGGTCCAGCGCAGCCTGGACTCCGGCAATGCCCCCGCCGACGACCAGGACGGAACCGACTACGCCGTTCCTTTCCATATTGCCCCCTTAATAATGACGGAATGACAGAATGACAGAATGACAGAATGACGGAATTAGCGGTCCGGGTGGCCGGGTTTTTGGGTGGCACTGCGGATGATGGCCTGAAGGATGTGGATCAGTTCGTTGCTTTCCCGGATCAGGTCCCGCACTTCGTCATCATCCAGCAGGGCCGCCTGGACGATTTCCAGCCAGTATCGGGCTTCGCGAGCCTCCTTGTGAGCGATTTTCATCTTGTGGACGAAATCCCGTTTAGATTCAGCCGCGTCGGCCTCCTCTACATTGGCGCCCACAGACGTCGCGGCCCGGACCAGTTGCCGCCCCACCTCCATTCCTGCAACGGTCCGGGGGAGTCGGTCTACCAGCCTGACCACGCGCACCGCAAACTGAAACGTCCGCTCCTGAATATCCATTCGCCTGCGGTCGGAGCGCCCCTCTCTGAACTGCGGCGGCTTGCTCTCCTTTGCCGGACACACCCGCTCCATCCCACCCCCTTCACTCCATCATCTCATTCTGCTCATTCTGTCATTCTGCTCATTCTATCCATTCTGTCATTCTGCTCATTTTGTCATTCTGCTCATTCTATCCATTCTGTCATTTTCAACGGGCTCGGCCCCAACTCCTTCACCCTCTCCGTCATCCGCCGTGCCGCTTCGGCGAAGGTGGCACCCATGCCGCCGGAGACGAAGACGATCTCCAGCCGGTCCCCACCGATACCGATTTTGTCCAGCAACGCCTTCGCATACTTCACCCGCGCCAGCGCGCGCTCGTTGCCGTGCACATGGTGGCAGTTCCCCAGCGGGCAGGCGACGATGTAGACCCCATCGGCCCCCTTCTCAAAGGCCTCCAGAATGTAGCGGACGTCGGCCTTGCCGGTGCAGGGCAGCCGCACCAGCCGGACATTGGAGGGGTACTTCAGCCGCAGCGCCCCGGCGGTATCCGCCGCCATGTAGCCGCAGTAGATGCAGGTGAACGCCACAATCTCCGGCACGAACTCCTCGTGCCCGTTCCCTCCGGTCTCCATTGACACCTCCAGGCAGAAAATTCACCCCAAAGACGCGAAGACTTTTTACCCAATCTGCGCCACCACCTGCTCGTCCCTGTACGCCATCAACTGGATCGCCTTCGCCGGGCACTCCGCCGTACAGGTCCCGCAGCCCTGGCAGAGCGCGGGCTCAATGTAGGCCGCACCCCGGATGCCGCCCACGCCGATGTCCGTGTAGCGCACTTTCGGAACGCCGAACGGGCAGGCCCGGACGCAGGTCAGGCAGCCCACGCATCTGGACTGGTCCACCCGGGCCACCACGCCGCCGATGTAGAACTTATCCTTTGTGAGGACGGTGAGCGCGCGGCCCGCCACCGCCTCGGCGTTGGCGATACACTCCTCAATGAACTTGGGATAGTGCGCCATGCCACAGACGAAAATCCCTTCGGCGACAAAGTCCATCGGCCGCATCTTCAGGTGGGCCTCCATAAAGAAGCCCTCCCGCGAGAGCGGCACGTCCAGGACGCGGGCCAGTCGCTCCGTGCCCTCCGACGGCAGGACCGCCATGCTCAGCGCGACCAGGTCCGGATACAGCGGCACCTCCCGCCGCAGCGACGGGTCCCAGGCCACCAGTTCCAGTTGCGGTCCGACGGAGCGGATGGTGGGCATGTGCTCCTCGTCGTAGCGCATAAAGATGACGCCGCGCCGCCGCGCCTCGGTGTAGACCGCCTCCCGGAAGCCATAGGTGACGATGTCCCGATAGAGCACAATCACCCGGCAATCCGGGTTGAGCATCTTGATGCGGATGGCGTTCTTCATCGTGTTGGTGCAGCAGATGCGGCTGCAGTAGCCCACCTCGCCCTCGGGCCAGACACACTGGATGAAGACGACCGTGTCCAGGTCGGCGATGCGCTCCGGACGGTGGACAATCATCTCCTCCAGTTCCATAGAGGTGACGACGCGCGGGTCCCGTCCATACATATAGACCGACCCGCGCCACTCCTGCCCGCCGGTGGCGACAATGGTCACGCCGTGGCGGACCTCCGTCTCCACCGTCTCGCCGGTGCGGGTGGTGGTGCGCAGGACGGCGCGGAAATCGCCCACGCGGCCGGTATGGGAGACGACCTCGGTACGGGTGAGGACGCGGATGCGCTCATGGCCCACCACCCGGTTGACCAGGTCCCGCAGGAGCCGCTGGGGGTCCTCTCCCTCCGCCACGTAGTAGACATAGCGGAGATTGCCGCCCAGTTCCGGCTCCCGCTCCACCAGGACCACCTCGTAGCCCGCGTCGGCGATGGTAAGGGCCGCCGTCATCCCGGAGACGCCGCCGCCGACCACCAGCGCGCGAGGCTCCGGCACGACGGCCTCCTTGTAGACCGGATCCGCCAGCCGCACGCGCGCCAGCGCCGTCCGCAGCATCTCCTTTGCCTTGCGCGTCGCGCCCGCCGGGTCGTCCACGTGGACCCACGCGCAGTGCTCCCGCAGGTTGACCATCTCCATCAGGTACGGGTTCAGGCCCGCCTCGCGGGTCACCTTCTGGAACAGCGGCTCGTGGGTCCGGTGGCTGCACGCGCCGACGACGACCCGGTTCAGGCCGTGCTCCCGGATGGCCCGCCGGATGGCGTCCTGTCCGGCCTCAAAACAGCCGTAGTCCACTAACTGGACGTGGGCCACGTCCGGCTGGGTGCGGGCCCAGGCCGCCACGTCCTCCACATCAATCACGCCGTCCAGCGTGGGCGTGCAGCGGCAGAGGAAGACGCCCACGCGCGGGGGCTCACCGCGCACGTCCCGCTCCGGCACCAGCCCGTCCGGCTTCCAGAGGAAGGGGTACTCCCGGCTGGACGGGTGCTCGCCCAGGTGTTCCCGCAGGAGCCGCATCGCGTCGCCGGCCGCGCCCGCCGCGTCTATGATGGTCTCCGCGATCTCTTTGGGCGACTGGAAGGTCCCGCAGACGTAGATGCCGGGTCGGCTGGTCTCCAGCGGGTTGAACTTGTCGGTCTCGCAGAAGCCGTAGGGGTTCAGGTCAATGCCCAGCACGCGCGCCAGGTCGCGAGCGCCGTCTGGCGGGCGGGAGCCCAGGGAGAGGACCACCAGGTCAAACCGGTCCTCCCGTATCCGGCCCTCCTCGTCCGGATAGCGGAGGATCAGGTCATGGGTCTGCGGGTCCCCCTTGACCGCCGAGATGCGGCAGCGGGTGTACTCTATCCGGTACTCTTTCTGCGCCCGCTCGTAGTAGGCGTTGAACTCCTTGTTGAAGGCCCGCTCGTCCATGATGAAAATCTGGCAGTGGACGCCGGGGATGCGCTCCTTGGCGATCATCGCCTCCTTGGTGGCGTACATGCAGCAGATGGACGAGCAGTAGGGGTACTTCTGGTCCCGCGAGCCCACGCACTGGAGCCAGGCGATGCGCTGGGGGACCTTTCCGTCGGACGGGCGCAGGACGATGCCCTCGGTGGGGCCAGACCGGCTGGCCAGCCGCTCGTACTGCATGGAGTGGATGACGTTGGGGAAGCGCCCGTAGCCCAGTTCGCCGTACTCCTCGGGGTCGGAGAGGGCGTAGCCCATGGAGAGGATGATGGCGCCGACGTTCAGGTCCCGCTCGTAGGGCTCCTCGTTCAGGTTCACCGCGCCCGTCGGGCAGACGGCCACGCACCGCCCGCAGGTCTCGCAGCGGGGGACTTTGTCCACCACGTAGGCGTCGGGCAGGGCGCGGGGGGCCATTTTGTAGATGGCCTTGCGGGTGACCAGCGCCTCCTCAAAGAAACTGGGCAGGTCCACCGGGCAGACCGCGGCACAGAGGCCGCAGTTGATACACTTCTCCGGGTCCACGTAGGTGGGCCGGTGGCGGACGGTGACGGTGAAGTCGCCCGCGCGGCCCTCCACCCGGATCAGGTCGGTGTTGGTGAGAATCTCAATGTTGGGGTGGCGGTTGAAGTCCAGGAACGCCGGGGAGATGGACGGCCGGGTGCAGCCGTAGCCGTGGTCGGAGGTCCCCCGGCAGAGGACGCAGTCGTGGGTGGGGAACATGTAGCCCAGTTGGGCCACCCGCCCGCCCAGCCAGGGCAGGCTCTCCACCAGGTAGACCTTCAGGCCGGCCTCGGCCAGGTCCACGGCGG
>DAOUBO010000298.1:0-5643 GCA_034432695.1 Anaerolineae bacterium
CACCGGCGGCTGAACGAGGACACCGTCCTGATCATAGAGGCCTGGCAGGAGGGACACCACACCCTGCCCCCCTTCGGCCTCTTCATCGTCGCCGATGGGATGGGGGGGCACCTCTCCGGCGAGGTTGCCAGCGCGCTGGCCGCCCGCACCGCCGCATCCCACATCCTCCAGCATGCCTATCTTTCCCTCCTTCACCGACGGGAACACCGGGCCGACGAGCCCTCGCTGCAGGAGGTCCTGACCGAAGCCCTGCGGATCGCGCACCAGGTCGTCACCCTTCAAGTGCCCGGAGGCGGAACGACCCTGCTCTGCGCGCTGGTGATGGGCGACCGCGCCTATATCGCGAACGTGGGCGACAGCCGGGCCTACCTGCTCACCCCAACCGCGGCCCGTCAGATCACCCGGGACCACTCCGTCGTGGACATCCTGGTAGAGATGGGCCAGATGAGCGCAGAGGAGGCCATGCACCACCCCCAGCGCAACGTCCTCTACCGGGCGATCGGCCAGCACGGCGCCCTGGAAGTGGACACCTTCCATTGCAAACTGGGGCCGACAGAGACGCTCCTCCTCTGCTCCGACGGCCTGTGGGAGATGGTCAGCGAAGAGGAAATCGTCCAGACCGTCGCCGAGGCCCCCTCCCTTCAGGCCGCATGCGAGCGGCTGATAGAGAAAGCCAATGAAGCCGGCGGGAAAGATAACATCAGCGTCATCCTGGTCGCGCCGCCGGTGCCCGAAGAGTGAGTATGCCCAGGACCGAAGATGATTTAAAAGATTATTATGCTACACTGGGGGTACCGCCGACGGCCACCCAGGAGGAAATCCGCCAGGCCTACCGGAAACTGGCCCGCCGATATCATCCGGACAGCCACTCGGAAGAAGCCTCGGCCGAGAAGTTCCAGGAGATCCGGGAGGCCTACAGCGTCCTGGGGGACCTGGCCCGGCGGCAGGCGTACGACCGGCGGCGGGCTGAACGGGGCCGGGACATCCCCGTCGCCCTGGCCTGGGAGATCCTGACCAGCCGCCAGACCCTCCTGGCCACCCCGGAGGAGCAGATGTTCTACCTGCTGATAGATATCCGGCCCTCCGGGAAAACCGCTTTTCAGCGCGTCCCCCTGAACATCTGCCTGGTCATTGACCAGAGCACGTCTATGGATGGGGACCGGCTGAACCACGTCAAAATCGCGGGCCACTACATCATTGAGGAACTGGAGAAGGACGACATCCTCGGTATCGTCTCTTTCAACGACCGGGCCACCGTGATGTTCCCCAGCGACCGGCTGTGGGACCCGCAGAAGGCCCACGCCCGCCTTTCCTCCATCTGGGCCAGCGGCGGAACGGAGATCCTCCAGGGACTGCGCGCGGGGCTGGAGGAAATCCGTCGCTTCCACACCCGCGACGTCCACAGCCATCTCATCCTGCTCACCGACGGGCGAACCTACGGGGACGAAGAGGCATGCCTGGCGGAGGCCCGACGCGCCGGGCTGGAAGGCATAGAGATCAGCACACTGGGCATTGGAGAGGACTGGAACGAGGCCTTCCTGGAGCAACTGGCCAGGCAAACGGGAGGCACATCCTCGTATATCGCCTATCCCCAGCAGATCCGCGGCGTCCTTCGCGACCTCATCCAGCGGCTCTCCGCGCTGATCGCCCGAGATGTCACCCTGATCGTCCATCCGACAGAACGGATACAGGTAGAGGCGGTCTTCCGGACCGCTCCCTATATGGAGCAACTCCATCCAGCGGAGACCGGCTACCGTCTGGGCACCCTGATGGCCGGAAAATCCATGCAGGCCCTGCTGGAAATCGCCGTCCGGGAGGAACGGCCCGGCTTTCACCCCCTGCTCCGGCTGGAGATGACCGCAGACCTGCCGGGGCTGAAACGGCAGGAGCGGCTCGCCCTGGACCTGGAGCGAGAGTTCGTCACCGAGCCGGTGGAAGAACCCGTCTCCCCGATCATCGTGAACGTCCTGAGCCGCCTGACCATCTTCCGGATGCAGGAACATGTCTGGAAAGCACTGGAAGAAGGGCGCGTGGACGAGGCCCGGCGCCGCCTGGAGGCCATCGCCACCCGGTTACTGGACCTGGGAGAGACCGAACTGGCCCACACGGCGCTCCTGGAGGCCGGCCGGCTCGCCCAGGGAGGACAGATGTCCAGCCGGGGACAGAAGACCATCCGCTATGGCACCCGAAGCCTGGGGATAAAGGAGGGTATGTGGCCATGATAGAATGTCCGTCCTGCGGGAAGACCTATCGGCTGGGCACCCTCTTCTGCACCGAATGCGGCACCTACCTGCCAACAGGGAAGACGCTGCGGACCGAGCCGTTCCCCACCGACGAACTCCGGGCGCCCCGCGCCGTCCCCTGGGAACCAGAAGCCCCAGAGGGTGGGGAGACCGCCCCGCTCCCCGTCCGCATTCGCGTTCCGGAGACGGGACGGGAGATCGTCCTCCCCGCGCTGCCAGAACTCCTGCTGGGACGGATGGACCCCCGCCACGGCATCTTTCCCCACGCCGACCTCACTCCGGACCGGGCGCTGGACCTGGGCGTTTCCCGCCGCCACGCCCGCATCCTTCAGCAGCGCGGGAAGGCCTACCTGGAAGACCTGGGAAGCGCCAATGGCACGTACCTGAACGGAGAGCGCCTGACCCCCTACGTTCCCTATCCCCTTCCCCCTCAGGCCGAAGTCCAGTTGGGCCGACTGCGGCTCCAGGTCACCCTCGGAGGTTGACGGGAGGCACACGATGCCGATGACCGTGCTGATCCACATGCTGAACGAGGACCCCATCGTCGCTGAGATTGAACGGCTCCCGGAACCGGGAGACCAGTTCCTCGTCTGCGAGAACCCCCGCCGTCGGGACGGCAGGGAGGTGAACTACCTGCTCCCCGAAGTCCGATCCCTCATCGTCCCCTGGCACCGCATCCACTGCGTGGAGATCCTGCCGACGGGCGAGGAGGAGAAACTGGTCACCTTCGTGCGCGAGTAGCCCGCTATGGAAAAGCGCCCCGGCCCCCTCATCCTGATCGTAGACGACGAGGAAAAGATCATCCGCTTTGTCCAGATCAACCTGGAACTGGAAGGGTTCCGGGTCATCAGCGCTACCTCCGGCCTTCAGGGCCTGGAGCGGGCCCGCTCCGACTTTCCAGACCTGGTCCTGCTGGACGTGATGCTCCCCGACCTGGACGGCTTTGAGGTCCTCCGGCTCCTCCGGGAGATCTCCGACGTCCCGGTCATCATGCTCACCGTCCGATCCGATGAGGAGGACGTCGTCCGGGGCCTGGAACTGGGAGCCGACGACTACATCACCAAGCCCTTCAGCGTCCGGGAACTGACCAGCCGCATCCGGGCCGTGCTGCGCCGGGCGGGGCCGGGCCCCACCCCCGAATCGGCCGTCCTGAAGATAGACGATTACCTGAGCGTGGACTTCAACACCCGCGAGGTCATCGTCGGCGGGCAGCGGGTCAAACTTCGCCCGACGGAATTCCGCCTCCTGCGTCACCTCATTGAGAACGCCGGATGGGTCGTCCCCTACGAGACCCTCCTGGCGAAGGTCTGGGGGCCGGCGTACCGGGACGAAGTCCACTACCTCCGCCTCTACATCACCTACCTGCGCCAGAAGATAGAGCCGGACCCGGCAAACCCCCGCTACATCTTCAACGTCCGCGGCGTCGGATACCGCTTCCGGGACTTCCGACACCCGGAACGGGAAGAACTCCCTTCAGAATAGGAGCAGCCCATGAAGCAGGTCTACAAAGTCGTCGTCACGGGCGCCTTTAACACGGGGAAAAGCACCTTCATCCAGACCGCATCCGAGATCCCCGTCGTCTGCACCGAGAAGTCCATCACGGACCACCTGGCGCAGGTCAAAGAGACCACGACCGTCGCCATGGACTACGGACGGGTCACCGTCCGCGGCTGCACCCTGCACCTCTTCGGAACGCCGGGGCAGGATCGGTTTGACTTTATGCGGGATATCCTGGGCCAGGAAGCGGACGCCTACCTGATTCTGGTGGACAGCACGGATCGCTCCACCCTGACCTTCGCCCGTCAGGTCCTGCGGCGCGTGGCCCGCTATCGCGCCTCCTACCTGATCGTGGCGACCAAGCAGGACGGTCAGAAACCGATGTCCAGGGAAGCCATCGCGGACTCCCTGAAACTGCCGTCCCCCGAACTGGTCGTTGCCTGTGACCCCCGCCGGGAGACCAGCGTCCAGGCCGTCCTGACCCGCCTCTGCTCCCTCCTGGCCCGATAACCCGGACGCTGCCAGCGCCGATGAAAGGACTCATCCAGAGCCTTACCCGAACCCGGAACACCGTCTTCAGCCGCATCGCCTCGCTCCTGGGGGCCAGCGAACTCACCCCCCAGGTCTGGGAGGACCTGGAGGCTCTGCTCATCCAGGCCGACGTCGGCGTGGAGACGACGACGGACCTGCTGGCGCGCCTGCGGAAGCGGGCCGACGCGGAAGCCATCCTGCGCGCCGACCGGCTCCAGGCTGCCCTCTCCGAAGAACTCCGGGCCCTCCTCCCCAGCCCACCCCCGCTGAACCTGGGCGGGCGCCCCCTGGACGTCCTGCTCATCGTCGGGGTCAACGGCTCCGGCAAAACAACCAGCATCGCCAAACTGGCCCACTACTACCGCCGGGAGGGACGAAAGGTCCTGCTGGCCGCGGCCGACACCTTCCGCGCCGCCGCCGCCGACCAGTTGCGCATCTGGGCGGAACGGGTCGGCTGCCCCGTCGTCTCCGGGCCGGAGGGGGGCGACCCCGGCGCCGTCGTCTACGACGCCATCCAGGCCGCCCGCAGCCGGGGGATGGACATGGTCATCGTGGACACCGCGGGCCGCCTCCACACCCGCTACAACCTGATGGAAGAACTCAAGAAGGTCCGCCGGGTCGCCGCGCGGGCCGTGGAAGGCGCCCCCCACGAGACCCTCCTGGTCCTGGACGCCACCACCGGCCAGAACGCCCTCAGCCAGGCCCGCCACTTCACCGAGGCCGTGGAGGTCACCGGCATCATCCTGGCCAAACTGGATAGCAGCGCCCGCGGCGGGATGGTCTTCGCCATCGCCCGCCAACTGGGACTCCCCGTCCGCTTCGTCGGCACGGGGGAGAGCCCGGAAGACCTGGTCCCCTTTGACCCCGACGCCTTCATCCAGGGGCTATGGGGTTAAAAGATGCCCGAGATAGAACTGCGCCACCTCACCCGAACCTTCGGCCCCCACGTCGCCCTGGCGGGGATAGACCTCTCCGTAGAGCCAGGGGAGTACGTCACCCTGATCGGGCCGAACGGGGCCGGGAAGACCACCCTCCTGCGCATCGTCGCGACGCTCATCCGCCCCACCTCGGGCACCCTCCGCATCGCCGGGATGGATCCCACCCGCGCGGGGCCGGAGATCCGCCGCCGCATTGGCTTCCTCTCCCACCGTACCCTCCTCTACGAGGACCTGACGGCGGAACAGAACCTCCGCTTCTACGCGCGGCTCTACGGCCTGCCCGACGCCTCCGCCCGCATTGACGAACTCCTGGAGCGGGTCCGGCTGACCGACCGCCGCCACGACCTGGTGCGGACCTTCTCCCGCGGTATGCAGCAGCGGCTGGGGGGCCCCCCGGCCCCGCGCCCCCCCGCCCCCCACCATCCTACCGGCGC
>DAOUBO010000299.1:0-2114 GCA_034432695.1 Anaerolineae bacterium
GACCGGCGGCGTCGGTGTCCGGGGCCCCGGCGAGACCCAGTTAGAGACCGACCGGCGCGTCATCCGACGGCGCATCGCCCAACTGCGCCGGGAACTGGAGGAGGTCCGGGCCCACCGGAGCCGCTACCGCGCCCGACGCCGCCGGGAGGGCATCCCTGTCGTCTCCATCGTCGGCTACACCAACGCCGGAAAGTCCACCCTCCTCAACGCCCTCACCAATGCCGGGGTCCTGGTAGAGGACAAACTCTTTGCCACGCTGGACCCGACCACCCGCCGTGTCCGTCTCCCCGGTGGCCGCATCGTCCTCTTCACCGATACCGTCGGTTTCATCCAGAAACTCCCCACCCACCTGGTCGCGGCCTTCCGGGCCACCCTGGAGGAAGTCGCCGAGTCTGACCTCCTGCTGCACGTTCTGGACGTCACCCATCCCCAGGCCCGGCGCCAGGCCGAGGCCGTCCTGGAGACTCTGGAGGCCATCGGCGCGGCTGGCAAGCCGATGGTCACCGCCCTGAACAAGGTGGACCGGCTGAGCGACCTGGCGGAGGCCCGGAGCCTGGCCGAACTCCTCCCCAACCCCGTCTTTATCTCCGCCCTCCGGGGCGAGGGCCTGGGTCAACTCCTGGAACGGGTGGAAGACCTCCTGGGCGAGGGATTGATCCCGGTGGAAACCGTCATCCCCTATAGCCGCTGGGACCTGGTGCGCCTTGTTCGGGAGCAGGGCTCTGTGGAGCGCGAGACCCCCACTGCGCGTGGGGTGCGGATTGTGGCGCGGGTTCCGCCCCACGTGGCCGGGTTGCTGGAGGGGGGCGAGAAATGAAGCCCGCCGCCGGAGTCTCTCTCCTCCTGGTCGCCTTCCTGCTTTTGGGGACAATGCCCCCTCTGGCGGCCCAGCAGCCGCAGGACCCTGCCCTGATTCTGCTGCGGCAGTTGCCCCCGGCCGCACGCGTCGGTCAACTCTTCCTGGTGACCTTCCCCGGAACGGACCTCTCCGAGAGTTCGGAGATCTATCGCCTGGTCGTAGAGGAACGCATCGGTGGTGTCCTGTTGACCCCGGAGAACGGCAACATCGTCAACGAAGGCGATACTCCCGCCCAGGTGGCCACGTTGACTCGCGACCTTCAGCGGCTGGCCTGGGAAGCGTCCTTTTTGCCCTTCGCCGTCACCGAAACTCAGACAGCCACTGTTCCCTTCATCCCCCTCTTTATCGGGATCCGGCACGGGGAACTCCAGTACGGCTGGACCCTTCCCATCAGCGGGACCCTTCCCCTCCCGTCCCCGATGGCCCTGGGGGCGACGTGGAACCCGGCCTACGCCGAGATAGTGGGGCAGGTTCTGGGAGACGAACTCCGGGCCCTGGGGCTGAACCTCTTCCTGGGCCCTTCTCTGGACGTCCTGGACACCCCCCGGCCCGGCTCTCCCACCGACCTGGGGATCGCCGTGTTCGGCGGCGACCCCTTCTGGGTAGGACAGATGGGGCGTGCCTACATCCGGGGCATCCACGCCGGCAGCGGCGGACGGGTCGCCGTCATCCCCGACCACTTCCCCGGCCTGGGAGCAGCCGACCGTCCCCTCTCCGAAGAGGTCTCCACCGTCCAGAAATCGGTGGAGCAACTCCGACAGATAGAACTCGCCCCGTTTCTGGCCGTGACGGGCGCCGTCAGCGAGACGGACCGACCCGATGGCCTCCTGGTTGCGCCCATCCGGTATCGGGGCTTTCAGGGGAACCTCTACGCCTCCACCAGGCCGATCACCTTTGACCCGCAGGCCCTTCAGCAACTGCTGGCCCTTCCCGAAATGG
The DNA here is from genome assembly GCA_034432695.1 of Anaerolineae bacterium. Taxonomy (GTDB): domain Bacteria; phylum Chloroflexota; class Anaerolineae; order B4-G1; family DUEL01; genus SpSt-77. Next base: position 1,799 of record DAOUBO010000299.1, read on the forward strand.
CCCCCTGGCGGGAGGGCGGTGGCCTCCTCGTCGCCGACGAACTGGGGGTTCGGGCTATCCGGCGCTTCTACGACCCCTCCGAGCAGAAGTTTCCCGCCCTCCGGGTGGCTCTGGAAGCCTTTATGGCAGGGAACGACCTGCTGGTCCTTTCCCACTTCGCCGCCACCGACGACTGGGAGTCCCATTTCGCCAACATCCGACAGACCCTGGCCTTCTTTCGGGACAAGTACGCGACCGATCCGGCCTTTCAGGCGCGGGTGGACGAGGCGGTCTTGCGGATCCTGCGGCTCAAGATCCGCCTCTACGGCTACCCCTT
>DAOUBO010000300.1:0-6809 GCA_034432695.1 Anaerolineae bacterium
AGAGATACCCGCCCACCATCAGCCCCAGCGGGCGGGCGAAGGCGTAGCCCCGACCGGGCATACGGCGGAAGAGGCGGAGCGGCCGGGGCCGGACAGGCACGGCCCCCCCCCCGCGGGGGCGGCTCCGGGCCCCCGCCGCCCCCCTCTGGCTGGAGCAGGCGAAATCCGCCGCCCGCTTCTCGCCGGATCGGGCCATGGCCCGCGTCCAGACGCTGGAGGACGCCTACCAGGAGGCCCATGCGATAGAAAACTCGGAACTCAATGCCGTCTTTGAGTTCGTGATGACCGAGTACTTCCCGCGGCCACTGCGGGTGGAATTTATCCACAATATGCTGCGGGAGCATGTGGACCGCCTGCAGGACCTGCGGACAACGGAGTGGCGGGGGGGGAACCTCGAGGGCGGCCGCGCACCCGCTCCGGCGGGAGGGAGTCCTGGATCGGCTTCAGAAGCCGGATGTGGGCGGCCTCGTCCGCGCCCATTTTCCACCATACCTCGGCAGCCTTCGGTTCGTGGGCGAAGGCTTCCATCAGCCGCAGGTAGAAAGTCTGAGCAGCGGTCTCCGCCTGGATAAGCAACTGGATCATGTGTTCCACACTTCGGGGGTCAAGTACCATCCTGTTCCTCCTGATCAGAAGGCACGGAAAAGTCCCGCTGGAGGCGGCTCCCGGTCCTTTCGCCTCCGTCCTGTCTCCCGAACTCTGGCTCTTTGCCTGCAGCCTCTCTCCAGGAGACCGGGACGGTGGCAGGATTCACCTGTCATCCGGGAACTCCAGAAAATCCGGCGGGATAGGGCCGGAGAGGTAGATGCCCTCCTCGGCCTGGTAGAATGGGATGCCCGCGGCGGCTGCCTCCGCCGCGCGGACGGTCAGCACGACGGGGTTGGGCGTATGGCGCGCGCCAACCCGGTGTGCGGTTTCCGGATCGGCCGAAAGGTGGACGTACTGGCGGCGCATGGGCCGCAGGCCTTCCCGGCGGATATGGCCGAGCGCGCGAGGGGACGTGCCGTGGTAGAGGCGCGGCGGTGGCTCACAGGGCGGGTACCGGGGCGCCAGGGGCACTGTATGGCCGTAGCGAGCGCGAATCCGGTCTCCTGCTACCTCAAACCGCCGCTTCTCGTCGCCGCTGCCGTGCTCCACAATCTCCAGCACATCCGCGCGGGTAGCCCAGCGGAAGTTGGGCAGTCCCTGGAGGATCTCCAGGACCTCCGACAGCGACGCCCACCCCTCCTCGTCCAGTTCCAGGCCGAATCGCTCCGGCTGGTGTCGGAGGAGCAGGGCGAGAAACTTGCTCAGTTTAACCCGGCGGGCCTGTAGAGCGTCCATCCTGGCTATACCCCGTGCAGTTCCTTCAGTCGCTCCAGCAGGGGCTCTATGTCCGGCTCGCTGGAGGGGAAGGGTTCGCCGAAGGGGTCGGACACGGCCTCTTCACCCATCAGGACATAGAAGGCGTTGAGGACGCCGTGGGCCAGCGCGTCCAGGTGGTACCCTCCCTCCAGGGTGAAGACGATGCGCCCGTCGCAGAGTTCGTCGGCCATGGCGACCAACTGGCGTGTGATGGAGGCGTATCCCCGGAGGGAAAGTTGCATCATCGCCAGCGGGTCCTGCCAGTGGGAATCGTACCCGGCGGAGACCAGGATCAGGTCGGGGCGGAATCGGCGGGCCAGCGGCCAGACCAGTTCCTCGTAGACGCGGGCAAACCCCCGGTCTCCCACACCGGCAGGGAGGGGAACGTTCAGCACGGTCCCCTTTCCTTCGCCGACGCCGGCCTCGCGCCAGTGGCCAGTGCCGGGGTAGTAGGGATATTCGTGGGTGGAGAAGTAGAAGACGGTGGGGTCGGCCTCAAAGATGGCCTGGGTGCCGTTCCCGTGGTGAACGTCTATATCGGCAATGAAGATGCGCTGGATGCCGGGGAGGGTCTGGGCATGGCGAGCGGCGACGGCGACGTTGTTGAACAGACAGAAGCCCATCCCCCGGTCGGGAAGCGCGTGGTGGCCCGGCGGGCGGACGAGGGCGAACCCGTTGCGCACTCTTCCCTCCACGACGGCTTCCACCAGGGCCAGCAGCCCGCCCGCTGCCATCACGGCCGCATCGTAGGAGCGGGCATTCAGGTAGGTGTCGGCGTCCAGGTGCCCGCCGCCACTCTCCGCCACCCGCCGGACCCGGGCGATGTGGGCTGGAGTATGGACCCGTGCCAGTTCCTCCTCCGTCGCCGGACGGGCCTCCACTGGTATCAGTCGTGCCAGGACGCCGGCCTCCCGCAACCGCTCCAGAATCCGCTCCAGCCGCCGGGCATTCTCCGGGTGGCCGGGCTGGTTGTGCTCCAGGTAAATCGGGTGATACACGTATCCGGTCGCCATGGGATGCCTCCTATTCCTCCAGCGTGAACTCCCAGGCGCACCAGAACTCGTCTGGGTGGGGGTCAGGGGGGCACGCGATGCACCGGGTGCGGATACGGGGGTCTATCGTTCGGGCAAAGACGGCATACTCCACCAGGCCGACGGGTTTGCAGGGGAAATCCGGTAGCCCCTTGCGTTTTCGGGCGGCCTGGACCCGGCACTCGTTCATCCGGAAGACCAGCGTCCGTTTGTCTACCCGGATCGTCTCCTGGACATTGAGGTAGGCATAGAGACGGTATCCGAGAGCGGTCTCCAGGGCTTCCAGGCCACCACCGGCGGGGATGTTGTGCCGCTCCAGAATGCGCCGCGCCTCTATAGCGGAGAACTGCTCCCAGGCCCGGATGTCGCATTCAATGGCGGTTTCCATCCCACACGCGTGCTCTACAGCCAGAAACCAGAGCCCGTCGTGGGCCAGCCAGTTCCTGGCCGCGTCCTCCAGCATCCCGACCAGTTGCTCCCTGGGAAGCGCCAGCAGCCGCCTGCGCAGGGTCTGGAAATAGTCTTCCGACACGGGTGCCTCCTGTTCCGGAATGAAATGCCCGTTGCTGAGGGAGCGCCCGGCACACAGGGACGGCGGAGCGGCCGGGTGCGGGCCCCGGCCCGATGAATCCTGCGCTACGTCACCCCGGAAGGGGGAAGGGCTACTCCAGCGTGGGTGGGAGCACAAAATCCCTAAAAGAGGACGACTCGCCTTCCTTCATCCAGACTCCCAGTTCCAGGGAGACTTTCTGGAAGAAACTGTTCGGGGGAAGTTGCCCCTGTCCGTACTCCAGTTCGGTCACCCGCGCCCGCAGCAGAAGCGTTGCCGTCTCCAGGACGACCTCCGCGTTGGGTTCGGCCAGGACCAGATCTCCTTTCGGAGCCAGTTTGGCCTGCAACGAGGGATCGTGATAGGCGAACTCGCTGGCCAGAACCTTGGTGACCGTGCGGATGTCGTTCTTGTCAAACATCCAGATTTCCAGCGCCGTCACCTTCTTCGGATCTCCGATGCCGATGGACTCTGAAATGCCGACCCCGCACTCCCCCATAAACTCCCCGGTGGGTTTCTCAATGCTGAAGGAGGGGTCGTAGTGGTCATCCCCCAGGATGTAGGTGGTGCGGAACTGGAGGGCGGGCGGAGCGATTTCCTCTTCCCAGTGGGTGGGCTGGACGGGGCGATAGGCTACGGCGCGCTCTGAGACGGGCCGGGCCTTCGGGCGGCGGATCCGGGTGACGAGCACCCAGGCCAGCACAGCGAAAGCCAGAGCCAGGAGCCCAACCCCACAGATCTGGAACAGGGGGCGAAAACGCCCAAGCCCGGACGGCCCGGTTGTTGAGGGCGGCGGCGCCTGTGCCAGCGCGTCGGCGAGCGCAATGAGGTTTTGAGCGTCCGTCCCGCCCCGCCTTCGGGCCAGGTCCCTCAGAACCTCCTCCGGCTTCTCTTTCTTCCAGTAGGTCACTCCCAGGCGCGCCTGAGCCTTCTGCACATCCCGGTCCTGCGCGTAGGCCTGAGCCACCCACGCCAGGTAGTCGTCCCGGAAGTCCTGGCGGAGCATCGCCGGCGTCGCGTTGTAGTACGAGGTGGGCCAGAGAACCCAGCCGACCAGCAGGCCGACCAGGAGGCCCAGGAGGATACCGGAGGCGAAAGCGAGGGTCGTTTTGCGGGTGTTGTAGAGGTTCAAAATCCTGTTGAGCATCTCTCCCCCCTGCGAGTCGGGCCATTTGTTTATTGCATTTTACCGTATAACCCTCAAATTGCAAGTGGCCCCTCTCCTCCCCCTTCCTGCTCTTCTGCACGTCCTGTCACCAGCGCGACGACCTCCGCCGCCGCCTCCTCCACCGGCTTGGAGGTCATATCCACAACCTGCCAGCCGTAACGGTGGAACAGGTCCAGCGCGTAGACGACCTCGGCCCGGACGTGGCTCAAGTCCGCGTAGTCGTTGACCAGCGCGCTGATCCGTCGCATCCGGGCCTGCCGCAACTGGGCCAGCCGGACAGGCTCCACCGTCAGGCCAACGACCCGCTCCCGCGGCAGGCGGGAAAGGATCGCCGGGAGATGGACGCCCAGCACAACCGGGACATTGCCTACCAACCAGCCCCGGTAGGCCAGGTAGATACTGAGGGGCGTCTTGCCGGTTCGGGAAACTCCTACCAGGACGATCTCCGCGTGGATCAGTTCCTCCGCGTTCTGCCCATCGTCGTGGCGAAGGGCAAAATCCACCGCCTCTATTCGCCGGTTGAAGTCCTCCATCCGGTACAGGCCAGGCTGGGCCCGGGGAGGGGTGCCCAGAAGGTCGGCGAGCCGCTCCAGAAGCGGCCCCATCAGGTCCAGCGTGTGGACGTGATGGCGACGTCCTTCCTCAAACATCACCTGACGGAGGTCCGCGCTCACCAGGGTGTGGACGATCAGCGCGCGGGCTCTGACGGCTTCCTGGACAACCGCCCGGACCTGTTCCGCCGTTCGCACCTCCCCGATCCGGCGAACCTCCACGCCTGGTGGAAACTGGGTCAGCGCAGCCCGGGTGACCCGTTCCGCTGTCGTCCCGGTGCCGTCGGAGACCGCGAACACCACAAAGGGGGGAGAGTTTGAAGGCTTCATACCCGTTTCTCCTCACGGGAACCCGATGGCCAGGGGACAACGCACGCGCCCACAAGAAGATACCACCACTGCTCCCGCCTGTCAACTCCGGGCGACAGGGGCATCACGGCCAATACCAGGGCAGATAGCCCCTGAAACGGCTGCAGCGGCACAGATGCGCCGCCGCAGCCGAACGGTCCCTTCTTCCGGAAAGCCCGGGCCGCACCTCCTCACTGAGCCGGCCGCTCCCCCAGCGTCACCGTCACCGTCATCTCCCGGCCATCGCGGATGAGGCGGACCTCCACCCGTTGTCCCACCTGGGTCTGAGTGTCCAGATAGACCGTCAGTTCCCGGAGGGTGGGAACGGGGTGACCGTTGATGGCGAGGAGGATGTCTCCACCCACGGGGATCCGATAGCCGCCGATGCGGAGAACCTGTGTGCCCCCCCGGATACCGGCCCGGTCAGCGGGGCTCCCCTGGACAACGGAGAGGACCAGAAGCCCTTCGTCCACCGGGACGTCCATCCCCGCCCGCTGGAGTGCCCGCTGCCACTCCGGAGAGAGCGGGAGAACCTGAACCCCCAGCCAGGGATGGGGGTAGCGCCCCCGCGCGATGAGATGGGGGACGACCCGCCGGACGGTGTTGGAGGAGATGGCGAACCCGATGCCCGCCGAGGCCTGGCTGGGACTGATGATCTGGGAGTTTACCCCGATGACCCGTCCCTGCAGGTCCAGCAGCGGCCCGCCCGAGTTGCCAGGGTTGATGGGCGCGTCGGTCTGGATCGCCTCGCCGATGAACCGACCGTCGGGGCTCTCAATGACCCGCCCCAGCGCGCTGATGATCCCCATCGTCATCGTCCCTACCTGTCCGAAAGGGCTGCCGATGGCGATGACGATCTGTCCCACCCGCAACTGGTCCGAATCGGCCAGCGGCAGGGGCGCAGGGAGGTTCTGCGCCGGGATGCGGAGGACGGCCAGGTCGCTGGAGGGGTCGGTTCCCACAATTTCTGCCTGGAAGGACCGGCCGTCGGCCAGGGTCACCACGACCTCCTCGGCGCCCTCCACGACGTGGTAGTTGGTGACGATGTGCCCCTGGTTGTCGTATAGGAAACCAGAGCCCGTTCCCTCCTGCGGGAAGGGCTGCATGAAGAAGTCGTAGGCGATGCTACGGGTGGTGATGTTGACGACGGAAGGCGAGGCCGTCGCGTAGACCGCCTCCAGCCGTGCCTCCAGTTCGTTAAAGGCCTCCGCCGGGACGGTGGGAAGGACAGCAGGGGCGGGCGTCGGCGTCGGCGGAGCCGCTGGCACGGAAGTAGCGGTCGGAAGGGCTACCGTCGGCAGATTGCAGGCCAGAAGTCCGGCCGTGAGGGTCAGCAAGGCCAGAGTCACCCCGATTCTGCGCAGTTTCATCTCTGCTTACCTCCGGTTGGAATCTTCTCATATCATAGCACACTCCACGAATTTTGCCCCGAAGACTGGCGGAATGTCGGTGCAGGGTATTGCGACTGAACCAATCGTTCGGGCGTTCGCCCGCCGGGTGGTTTTGAACCCCCCATCTCCCCTTGCCGAGAAGGGGGAACAGATAAGGGAAGCAGGGCAACTGCGAGCAGTTGCTCCAATCCACTATCCAGAGGGGAAATTACTGGACTTTGGACAAACTGAAAGGGCCAGGGAGAGCACCTTACCTGTGCTACATATGTGGGTTTTATCCATTTGCCGATGCCCATATCTATGGGTGGCCTGTAGGCCGAAGTGAATTTCGGCTTACATCCCGGTGGTTTATCCAAATATGGGTGGCCCGTAGGCCGAAATGAAATTTCGGCTTACATCCGGCGGTTTATCCAAATATGGGTGGCC
>DAOUBO010000301.1:0-2300 GCA_034432695.1 Anaerolineae bacterium
GCCGTGCGACGCGCCCGGTGGGCGGGGGAGCCGGGCGGCCGGGAGCGGGCCGCCAACCTCTGCGATGCCTTTGAGGCCCTGGTCGGCGCTCTCTACCTGGACGGCGGGCTGGGGCCGGTCCAGGCGCTGGTGCAGCGCCTGGTCTCGCCCGTCGCGGAGGTCGTCCTGGCCTCCGAGGCCGACCGGGATCCGAAGAGCCGCTTTCAGGAGTGGGCTCAGGCGGAACTGGGGATCACCCCCCGCTACCGCATCGTCGCCGAGTACGGCCCCGACCACGCCAAGACCTTCGTCGCCGAAGTCCTGCTGGGCGACCAGGTCGCCGGGAGGGGGGAGGGCCCCTCCAAGCAGGCCGCTGAGCAGGCTGCGGCCCAGAGCGCCTGGGAGGCAGCGCGTGCCGGTCAATACCCTTCGCGCCCTCGCGCAGAGCCTGGGCTTTGATCTCCTGGGCATCTCCCCACCCACCCCTCCCGACCAGGCCGTGCAGGCCTATCGGGAATGGCTGGCCCGGGGGTTCCACGGCGAGATGGCCTATATGGCCCGCCCGGACCGGGTGGCCCGTCGGGAGGAACCGGATCGGATTCTGCCCGGCGTCCGGGCCGTCGTCTGCGTCGCCGTCAACTACTACCCCGGACCACCCCCGCCAGCGGCAAGGGACCCGGCCCACGCCCGGATCTCCAACTACGCCTGGGGCCGGGATTACCACGCCTGGATGCTCCCGCGCCTGGAGGAACTGGCCGCCCACATCCGCACCGAAACGGGCGGCACCGCCCACTACCGGGTCTACACCGACACCGGCCCCATCCTGGAGCGGGCCTTCGCGGCCCAGGCCGGTCTGGGCTTCATCGGCAAGAACACCTGCCTGATCCATCCCCGGCTGGGTTCCTGGCTCTTCCTGGGGGAAATTCTGGTGGACGTGGACCTTCCCTTCACCGGCCCTCCCATCCCTCCTCGCTGTGGGACCTGTACCCGCTGTCTGGAGGCCTGCCCCACCGGGGCCCTGGTGGCCCCCTACACCCTGGACGCCCGCCGGTGCATCTCCTACCTGACCATAGAGTTCCGGGGCGAGATCCCCCCCGATCTGCGGTCCCGGATGGGCAACTGGGCCTACGGCTGCGACATCTGCCAGGAGGTCTGCCCCTGGAACCGGTTCGCCCGCCCGACCCGGATCGCCGACTTCCGTCCGACCTCTCCGGACCGGGTGGCTCCGCTCCGGTCGGACCTGCGGGCTATGGACGAGGAGACCTTCCGACGGCAATTCGGCGAAAGCCCCATCGCCCGCGTCGGATGGGAGCGATTCTGCCAGAGGAGGCCCTGATGCTACAAACTCGTATCACCGAACTTTTCGGCATTCCGTATCCCGTCGTCGGCGGCTGCATGATGCACATCTCCGGGCCGGAGTTCGTCGCCGCGATCTCCAGCGCGGGCGCGCTGGGCATCCTGGCCTCCGCGATGTACCCCGATCGGGAGTCCTTCCGGGAGGCTATCCGCCGCACCCGCAGCCTGACCGACCGTCCCTTCGCGGTCAACCTGAGCCTGCATCCGGCCATCCGCCCCATAGACAACCACGTCTACGTGGACGTCATCCTGGAGGAAGGGGTGCCCATCGTGGAGACCAGCGGCCACCGGCCCCCGGAGGACCTCTACGCCCGGCTGAAGGCGGGCGGGGTGACCGTGATGCACAAGTGCGTCAGCGTCCGGCACGCGCAGACTGCGCAGCGGCTGGGCGCCGACGCGGTCACCCTCTTCGGCTACGAAGGGGGCGGGCACATCGGCGAACTGGGGCTCACGACAATGGTTCTGATCCCCCTGGCCGCGGACGCGCTGAGCGTCCCCGTCCTGGCGGCAGGGGGTATCGCCGATGGCCGCGGGCTGGCCGCCGCGCTGGCTCTGGGAGCGGAGGGGGTGGTCATCGGCACGCGGCTCCTCCTGACCCGGGAGTGTCCCATCCACCCGGCGCTGAAGGAGGCCCTCGTCGCCGCCAGCGAACGGGACACCCGCCCCATCCTGCATACCCTCCAGAACACGATGCGGGCCTGGGACAACGCCGCGGCCCGTAAAGTGGCGGAACTGGAGGCCCGGGGGGCATCCCTGCAGGAAATCCTCGCCGTCGTCGGCGGCCATATGACCCGCCGGATGCTGGAGACGGGGGAGACGGACGTCGGAGTGATGGCCTGCAGCCAGGCGGTGGGGCTGATGCGTGAGGTCCGCCCCGTCGCCGAGGTCATCCAGGAAATGGGCGCCGACGCCTGCTCCCTCCTGCGCCGCCTCGCGGCGCGTGCCTCCACAGACTGACGCCATCG
>DAOUBO010000302.1:0-1523 GCA_034432695.1 Anaerolineae bacterium
AAAAAGATACTGATGGCTATGAGTATCTCCGAATTGGCCACTTTTGGCAAGTCTGTGGTTGTTAAAGTGTCAACCTATTCTGAACCATCCCGTAAAAAGTATAGAAGCTGGGCCTGTGTGGGAATGCGATCCAAATACTTGCTGTTTTTCCGGCTATAAATGCAAATATGATGTTTTGAATCAGGCCTATAACTGTTTGCCCGATTCCTCATGTGGGTCGGGGCAGCCAGTGCCTTCCCCCGCTCCTTCACCCACGCCGGTGCCGGGGCAGCCGGCGCCACCCCAACCGCCGGGGGGAGGGGGAGGGACATAGACGCTGACTGAAGGCCGGGGCCGGCTTCCACATTCCGCCGCCCTGGGCGCCGATGGGAAATCGGCCCCACAATCAGGGCGACCGGCAGGTCGCCCCTCCAGTTGGCGCCGGGGCGCGGCACTGGTGGGAAATCGGCCCCCTGCAGCGCAAGGAGACCCACCGATGCCAGCAGCGACCATCTTGCTACCACCTGAAACCCGTGAACTGGAACCCGAACCCCACGGCGGCGCTCCCCGGCGCCGCCCCGAATGGCTGCGCGTCCCGAAGCGGGAGGGGCCAGCCTACCACGAACTGAAGCGGCTGATGCGGGCCGCCCGCCTTCATACCGTCTGCGAGGAGGCCAACTGCCCCAACATCGGCGACTGCTGGGGGCACCGCACGGCAACCTTTCTCATCCTCGGCGATATCTGCACCCGCGCCTGTCGCTTCTGCAACGTCCGCAGCGGCCGCCCTGCCCCGCCGGACCCCGAAGAGCCGCGGCGGGGCGCCCGGGGCGGCCCGACCCCTGGGGCTGCGCCACGCCGTCGTGACCTCCGTTACTCGCGACGACCTCCCCGACGGCGGCGCCTCGGCCTTCGCAGCGGTCATCCGGGAAATCCGGGCCCTCAACCCGGATTGCACTGTGGAGGTCCTGATCCCCGACTTTCAGGGCGACCTGGACGCCCTGCGGGTCGTGATGGAAGCCCGCCCCGACATCCTCAACCACAACGTGGAGACGGTCCCCCGGCTCTTCCCGCGCGTCCAGCCCCGCAACCGCTATGCGTGGTCCCTCTCCGTCCTGGAGAACGCCCGTCGGATGGCCCCGGAGGTCTGGACCAAGAGCGGGCTGATGGTGGGCCTGGGGGAGACACCGGAGGAAGTCCTCGCCGTGATGGCCGACCTGCGCGCGGTGGGGGTGGACATCCTGACGGTCGGCCAGTACCTTCAGCCGACCCGCCACCACCTTCCCATCGCTCGCTACTACACCCCGGAGGAATTTGAGGAGTTCCGGCGACGAGGCCTGGAGATGGGGTTCCGGTGGGTGGAGAGCGGCCCCCTGGTGCGGAGTTCCTTCCACGCCGCGGCCCAGTGGGAACACCTGACCGCCTCCGGTCCCTCCTCCGCGAAATAATGGGCAAACCGGAATTCACCGTCCGCAAACTGAACCACCGGGGGGAGGAGGTCTTCTCCTACCCCGCGATTCCTCTCTTCGGGACCCCCACCGCCATCC
>DAOUBO010000303.1:0-4142 GCA_034432695.1 Anaerolineae bacterium
CGGCGCTGCGGCTCTATGAGGTCATCGGCGACCAGGCGGCCGTCGCGCTGGAGCGGGCCCGTCTGCTGGAGAGCGCGCAGCGGCGGGCGGAACAGGAAAAGGTTTTGCAGACCATCACGAGCCAGATCACAACCACCTTTGAACTCCGGAGAACCTTTCAAATCGCGCTGCACCAGTTGAGTGAGGCGCTGGATGCCCGTGGCGGGTACGCGGAACTGGGGACCGGGTAGCCGGAAAACGGCACTCCCCTCCGATCCTCCCTCCCCCGGTAGGGTAACGGCTCGCAGTTGCCCTACCCCGTTATGCCAGGGGGAGCAGCGGCTTCGCCGATATGGGTGGGCTGCAGGCCGAAATAAATTTCGGCTTACATCCTACGGGTGGCCTGTAGGCCGAAATAAATTTTCGGCTTACATCCTATGGGTGGGCTGCAGGCCGAAATAAATTTCGGCTTACATCCTACGGGTGGCCTGTAGGCCGAAATGAATTTCGGCTTACATCCCGGCGGTTTATCCAAAGTCCGTACGCGATTTGCGATGCGCGATACGCGATACGCGATACGCGATTAGCGATACGCGATTAGCGATACGCGATACGCGATAAGCGATACGCGATACGCGATACGCGATAAGCGATACGCGATACGCGATACGCGAAAGGAGCCACATCGGATGCCCGATACCCGGCAGCAGAGTGAGATGACCGAATTGCAGGCCTGGCAGGTCCGCGCGCTCAACGCTCTTCTGGGCGCGCTGGCCCTGGTTGCAACCCCGGCGGTCATTGCCACCGTGACGGAGGCGATCCGTTATCCGGAGCGGGGGGCGCTGACGCCAGTGTTCGGCGTCCTGTATCTCCTGCTGTTGCTTCTGGCCTTTCTCCGGCGCCTTTCCCACCGGGTGCGTCTGGCCGGATTGCTGGCTCTCGGATATGGGGTGGCCGGAGTCGCCCTGGCGCGGGGTGGATTGATAGGGGATGGCCGCCTCTTCCTTCTGGTTCTTCCCCTTCTGGCGATGGCCCTTTCCGACCTGCGGATGGGGCTGATCGCGAGTGCCGTCAGTTTGGGGGTACATCTGGTCTTTGCCCTTCTGGCCCACATGGGGTGGCTCTCCCGGTGGATTGTGGTGTGGGAGAACCCCATGGCCATCATGGACTGGCTCAACGCAACGGCGACTTTTGTGATGCTCCTGGCCGGCTTGCTGGTTCTGGTCGGCTTCTCCAACCGGGCGACCTTCCAGGCGCTGCGGTCGGCCCGACAGTCGGCCCAGGAGGCGATGAGGGCCTATGACCTGCTGGAGGGCCAGACCCGGGAAGTGGAGCGGCGGGCCCGCTGGCTGGAGGTGGCAACCCGCATCGCGCGGGAATCCGGTGCTCTCACAGAGCCGGACCTTTTGCTCTCCCGCGCGGCCGAGGAGATGGTGCAACGGCTGGATGTAGAAGAGGTCATCTTTTACATAGCCAGCCCCCGCGGTGAACTGGCGGCCCAGGCGATGGCGGAACGTCGCCTGGCGGGCCGGGAGAAGGTGCCGTTGGGCATCTCGGTCTTCGTCCGTGAGGCGTTCCAGGAGGGCCGTATCCGCTCCGGTTGGGTCGGCGGGCTATATGAGGTGGCTGTTCCCTTGAGGATTCAGGAGCGAGGGCTGGGCGTGATGGCCGTCCGCTTTCCCACGGAGGTCCGGTCGGAGGGGCCAGAGGTGGTGGTCCTGGAACTGGTTGCGGATCAACTGGCGGTGGCACTGGAAAACGCGCGGCTCTTTGTAGAGACGCAGACCAGTCTGCGCGAACTGGAGGCCCTCTATCGTCGGTATACGACCCGCGCGTGGGAGCGGTTTGTCCGGGAGGCACCGGAGAGCGCCCGCCTTTGGACGGGGTCGGAGGAGGTTCCGGAGGGAGTCTGGCGGGGCCTCTTTGAGAATGCTCGCGCCAGCGGCTCTGCGGTGACAGGCCAGGAGAACTCCCGTTACCTGCTGGCCGTGCCGGTGAAACTGCGCGGGGTGACCATCGGTGTCCTGGGATTCCATCGGGATCAGGAATCGGGGCCATGGCGGGCCGAGGAGGTCCGAATAGCGGAGATGGTAGCCGAGCGGCTGGCGCTGGCGGTGGAGAACGCCCGGTTGCTGGAGGAGGCCCAGCGCCGGGCCGCGCGAGAGCACCTGGCCGCAGAGATCACCGCCCGCATCCGGGCCTCGTTGAACCCGGATACCGTCCTCAAAACGACGGTGCGGGAACTGGGGCGCGCCCTGCAGGCCTCCTGGGTCGCCGTTGAGGTCACCGGGCCAGAGTCAGCCACAAAGGCGGGCCTTTCCCCGGAGGTGGAAGGATGAACACGTTCTGGATTGACCTGATCACCTACGGGGCGGTGGCCATAATTGCCCTGGGATTGATGCCCGTTGTATTGGGCACGGGCCTCCGGCAGCGGGTGAATGTCCTGTTCGCATTGTTCCTGCTGGCCTTTGCCCTGTGGGCTGGGACAGCGGTCGTTTTACGTATTTCCCTCTGGCGGGTCTGGCAGGCAGGGCCGGTCCAGCAGTTCTGGATGGAAATCTCTTCGCTGGCCTTCCTCCTGATCGCCCCGTTGATGCTGGCCTTCAGTGCAGTCTATGTGAACACACGGGCCCGCTGGCCCTACTGGGTCAGTTTCCTGGGGTTGATCGGCCTCGCCGTTTTTGCCGTTCCTCTCTTCCGCCACCAGATTGTTTACAACGTTCGTCTTACCCCCGCCGGCACCATTGTCTGGAACCGTTCTCCGCTGAGTTTTGTCTTATCCATCCCCCAGGCGGTTGGCCCTCTGCTGAGCCTGATTGTGCTGTGGCAGGAGCGGCGGCGGGTTCGGACTTACATCCTGACGGCCGCCTTCGCGCTTTTGTTGTTGACTTCGCTGGTTTTTTCCATCATTGAGGTGGGTTTCCCCACGCTCAGTCTGACGGCTCTGGTCGTGCTGGTGGCGATGGCGTACGCCGTACTGAACCGGCAACTCTTCCAGCCTCTGCGGGAGTTGACCCGGGAACTGGAGCGGCGGGTGGAGGAACGGACCCGGGAACTGGCGGAGACTTCTCTCCGCCTACAGGAGGCCAACCGTGACCTGGCCCGCCGGACGTCTCAACTGGAAGCGGCCTCCACCGTAGCCCGCCGCGCGGCCGAGATCCGCGATATGGATGCTCTGCTGGATGAGACGGTCCACCTCATCTCTGAACGCTTCGGCTTCTACCACGCGGGAATTTTCCTGATAGACGAGGCCGGGGAGTACGCCGTCCTGCGGGCCGCCTCATCGGAAGGCGGAAAGCGGATGCTGGCCCGGGGCCACCGGTTGGCCGTCGGGGAAGTGGGAATTGTCGGATACGTGGCGGGGACGGGGAGGCCCCGCATTGCCCTGGATGTGGGCGAGGACGCGGTCTTCCTCAGCAACCCCGACCTCCCCCACACTCGCTCCGAGATGGCCCTGCCGCTGAAGGTGGGGGAACGGGTCATCGGCGTTCTGGACGTTCAGTCGGTGGAGCCAGAAGCGTTCACCGGTGAGGATGTGGCAGTTCTGCAGACGATGGCCGACCAGATCGCGCTGGCCATTGAGAACGCCCGCCTGCTGGCGGAGATTCAGGACCGCCTGCGCGAGGTGGAGGCCCTGAGCCGGGAGTACGCCCGCCGGGAGTGGGAGCAGATGGTCTCCGGGCGGCCCGGCTGGGGGTACGTTTACGACGGCGTGGAGGTGAGGCCCCGGGAACGGGCGGTTCCTCCCGAAGGGATCTCCTCAGGCCTCACGCTCCCCCTGCAACTGGCGACGGGCGAGACCATCGGGCGTCTGGCGCTGGCCCTCCCCGACCGACCTCCCACGGAGGAAGATATGGCCCTGGCCCAGGCGGTGGCCCAGCAGGCCGCGCTGGCGCTGGAGAGCGCCCGCCTCTTCCAGGAGACCCGGCGAACCCTGGCGGAGATGGAGACGCTCTACCGGGCCAGCGAGGCCATCAGCACGGCCGCGACTCCCGACGAGGTGCTGCGGGCCTTTGTGGACCACGTGATTCCCTCCCGGATTGAGCGCTGTGTTCTGGCGCTTCTGGACCCCGAGAGCCCTTCAGAGGAGATGGCGGTGGATGTGGTGGCGGCCTGGGATCGGGGGAAGGAACGGTCGCCTTCCCTGGGCCGCCGCTGGAGTG
>DAOUBO010000304.1:0-4567 GCA_034432695.1 Anaerolineae bacterium
GGGCTCCCTCGTGTGGGCGATTGAATGCGTGGACTGCCCCCGGCAATTCTCCGACATGACCGACCGCAGCCTGCGCCTGGATGCCGCCGACCATCCCCACATCGCGTATGGCGGCGACCATCTCTACTACGCCTGGCACGATGGAACAGCCTGGCAGGTCCAGACGGTGGATCCTTCCCCCGGAGTCGGCGAGTCCGCTTCCCTGGTCCTGGATAGTGCCGGCCACCCGCATATCAGTTACTATGACTCCGTCAACTGGGACCTCAAATACGCCTACTACGACGGCTCGGCCTGGCACATCCAAACCGTGGATAGCGAGGGATACGCGGGCGATGACCCTTCCCTGGCTCTGGATGCCGCCGACCATCCGCATATCGGTTACGGTTCCTATGACCAGGACACCGCATATCTGAAGTACGCCTACTACGACGGCACAGCCTGGCACATCCAGACGGTGGGGGAAGTCGGTCCTGCCGAAGGGATGTACCTCTCTCTGGCGCTGGATAGCGCGGGCCACCCGCATATCAGTTACGATTACTATGAGGACAAGGATACCACGTCCCTGAAGTATGCTGATTATGACGGCGCAGCCTGGCACATCCAGACAGTGGACAACGCGGGGAGCGTGGGCCTCTTCAATTCCCTGGTTCTGGACAATGCCGATCACCCGTACATCAGTTACCTGGATGACACGAATGGGGACCTGAAATACGCCTACCACGACGGCACGACCTGGCACCTTCAGACGGTGGACAGCGCTGGCGAGGTGGGCTGGTACACCTCCCTGATCCTGGACAGTGCCGGCCACCCGCACATTAGTTATCACGACTGGGATAACTGGGACCTCAAGTACGCTTACTACGACGGCTCGGCCTGGCATACCGAGACAGTGGAGAGTAGCCTGTGGGTGGGCCTCTGGACCTCCCTGGCCCTGGACAGTGCCGGCCGCCCGCATATCAGTTACTACCATTTGAGCTGGAATAACCTGATGCATGTTTACCATAACGGATCGTTCTGGTATCCCGAAGTGGTGGATAGCGACGATCCCGGGGTGGGTCAGGACTCCTCCCTGGCTCTGGATGCGGCTGGCAATCCGCACATCAGTTATATAGACATGTCCAACAGTGACCTCAAGTATGCCTATTTTGATGGGACAGCCTGGCACATCCACAGGGTGGATTACGATGGAAACATGTATCGTCCTTCTCTGGCTTTAGACAGTGCCGGCCACCCGCACATCAGTTATCACGAGGCGTATGATGAAGACCTGAAGTATGCCTACTACGACGGCTCCGCCTGGCACGTAGAGATTGTGGATGGTGATGGTTACGGAGATTTTTCCTCCCTTGCCTTAGACGCCGATGATCATCCGCACATCAGTTACTTGGGTGATGGCCTGAAGTATGCCTGGTTTGACGGTTCATCCTGGCAATTTGAGATGGTGGACAGCGGAGGATTGTACACCTCCCTGGCCCTGGACGCTGCCGGTCACCCGCATATCAGTTACCAGTACAAAGGCCTGAAGTACGCTTACTACGACGGCTCGGAATGGCACATTGAGACGGTGGAGAGCGGCGATTGGGTGGGTGAGCACACCTCCCTGGCCCTGGACGCCGACGGCCACCCGCATATCAGTTATTACGCCGGCTCTCCCAATTACGGCCTGAAGTACGCCTACCATGACGGCTCGGCCTGGCACATTGAGACGGTGGAGAGCGGCCAGGGTGCGGGCGACCATAACACTTCTCTTGTGCTGGACGCCAATGGGAATCCCCATATCAGTTACCGCCGTGCCGGCTCTCCGTCTCTCCTGAAGTATGCCTACTCCGATGGCTCGGAATGGCACATAGAGACGGTTGCCAGCGGAGTGGGATGGGGCACCTCCCTGGAATTGGACGCCGACGGCTACGCACATATCAGTTTCCAGGGTGGCAGTAACCTGAAATATGCTGTCCAGAGGTTGTGCACGGCCCTGAGCAGCGTGGAGGTCGCCGGCCCGGAGACGGCGACCGTGGGCGCGACGGTGGCCTTCACTGCCACCGTCGCCCCGGTAACCGCCACCCTGCCCGTCTCCTACACCTGGCAGGCCACCGGGCAGTCGCCCGTCGTCCACAGCAGCGGCGGCCTGAGCGACACGGTGACCTTCTCCTGGGCCGTCACCGGGACCCAGGCCGTCACCGTCACCGTCTCCAACGGTTGCGGCACGGCCAGCGATACCCACACCCTCACCGTCACCGCCGGGGCCCTGGAGCACCGCATCTACCTTCCCCTCGTCCTGCGCAACCGCTGAACGGACCAGAGCAAGGTGACGGTCACCTGATCCCAGGCCCTTTCAAAAACCACAGGAGGCGACAAGATGAACAGGAAGAGACGTGAACTCATCAGTGGGGTGGCCCTCTGGCTCACCGGGCTCTCCCTTCTGGCTGCGGCGATCCTGGCCGCATCCCCCATCGCCCGTGCCACCCCCGGCATCCTCTACGCCGCGCCGGGCGGCGCAACCAGCGGCAATTGCGATAGTTGGCCCAATGCTTGCACGCTGCAATACGCACTCTCCAAAGCGGTCAGTGGCGACGAGATCTGGGTCAAGAAAGGCGTGCACTATCCCGGCGCGGCCGGTAACCGCACCGCCACCTTCGCCCTGAAGAACGGCGTGGCCCTCTACGGCGGCTTTGCCGGGACGGAGACACAGCGGAGCCAGCGCAACTGGCAGACCAACGTCACCATCCTCAGCGGCGACATTGACCAGAACGACATCAACACCGACGGCAACTTCATTGCCGAGACCCCTGCCGACATCCAGGGCAATAACGCCTACCACGTCGTCACCGGCAGCGGGACGAATGCCACCGCCGTGCTGGACGGGTTCACCATCACGGCCGGGCAGGCGAATGGCAACTACCCTCACTACAAGGGCGGCGGCATGCTCAATCAGAGCGGCAGTCCGACGCTGAACAACCTGACCTTTAGCGGCAATGCCGCCGATGACGGCGGCGGGATGTGCAACGAGGAGAGCAGCCCGACGCTATCCAACGTGGTCTTTAGCGGCAACGACGACGGCGGAATGGACAACTGGCAGAGCCATCCGACGCTGACCGATGTCACTTTCAGCCGCAACGCAGGGTATCAGGGCGGCGGGATGCACAACGACGAGAGCAATCCCACAATGATCCGCGTCGCCTTCATCGGCAACGCGGCCAGCGACCACGGCGGCGGGATCTACAACCACAAGAGCAGCCCGGTGCTGACCGATACCACCTTCATCAGCAACACGGCATATTACGACGGCGGCGGGATGTATGGAGATAACAGCCATCCCACCCTGACCCACGTCACCTTCCACGAGAATGTGGCCACATACGGTGAAGGCGGCGGGATGTACAACGATCATTCCAGCGAACCGACGCTCACCGATGTCACTTTCCGCGGCAACCGGGCCAGCCAGGGCGGAGGGATGTACAACCGGGATTCCAGCGACGCGACGCTGACCCACGTCTCCTTCATCACCAACACAGCGACGGATGACGGCGGCGGGATGTACAATGAGAACAGCAAACCGACGCTGGCACACACCACCTTCATCCGCAATACGGCGTCCTGGGGGAGCGGCGGTGGCCTCCGCAACGCCGGGAGCAGCCCGGTGCTGACCGACACCACCTTCATCAGCAACACAGCGTATTATGGCGGCGGCGGGATGTCCAACGCCAGCCAGAGCCGGCCGAGGCTGACCGACGTCACTTTCAGCGGCAACTCCGCCAGCACCGGCGGGGGGATGAAAAACGACGACTGCTGGTGGATGAACCTGACCAACGTTGCCTTCATCGGCAACACGGCCTCCTCCGGCGGGGGGATGTACAACACCCAGTGCGACCCGCAGTTGACCGGCGGCGCTTTCGTCAGCAATACGGCGACCTACCACGGCGGCGGGATGTACAATGCCAGCAGCGATCCCTATTTGGATGCCGTCACCTTCAGCGGCAACACGGCCGGCGAGGTCGGTGGGGGGATGTTCAACAGTGACAGCGCTCCCTGGCTGGAGAATGTCACCTTCAGCGATAACACGGCCGTAATAGGTGGTGGAGGGATGTGGAACAGCGGCAGTAGCCCGGAGATGTTCAACGTCACCTTCAGCGGCAACTCGGGCCGCTGGGGCGGTGGGATGTACAACGGCTATCTCAGCAGCCCGACATTGATCAACGGCCTCTTCAGCGGCAACTCGGCCGAGTCCGGCGGCGGGATGTACAATTTCTCCAACAGCCCGACGCTGACCAACGTCACCTTCAGCGGGAACACGGCCACTCAGGAAGGCGGCGGGATGTACAACGAGGACAGCAGCCCAACGCTGGCCAATGTCATCCTCTGGGGCAATAGCGCTCCCACCGGGCCGGAAATCCGCAATACGGGGGAAAGCACGCCCACCATCTCATATAGCGACATCGCAGGCTGTGGCGGCTCCGGGGCGGGCTGGGATACTACCTGCGGCGCGGACGGCGGTGGCTTCAGCGATAACACGGCCGTAATAGGTGGTGGAGGGATGTGGAACAGCGGCAGTAGCCCGGAGATGTTCAAC
>DAOUBO010000305.1:0-1978 GCA_034432695.1 Anaerolineae bacterium
GCCCGCCGCAGGGCATCAGGATGTCCACCCCGGCCAGGCGGGCCGCGTCGCTCAGCAGAGTGCCCGGCGGGACCTCTACCCGTTTCTCGGCAGGACGGAAGACAACAGTGACGCCCGGCACAGCGATTTTACTCCTCGTCTATGTGAAATTGGTGGAGAAAGCGATGAGCGATGGGCGCGATAAGGACCGCGGCCGTGGCCAGGAACGCAATCCCTGCAAAAAGAGCATAAAAAGATGCTCTGCCCGGTCTGGCGGGCCCGCTGCCGGAGCAACCGGTACTGCCAGTTCGGGATAGAAATCTGGAAACGGTGCATCGTCTCGCCGCCCACCCCACCCTCACACCATACACCGCCCGCCCCAAAAGTCAAGAACACTCTCTGAGACGTGGGTTGCGGCGGCCGGGCCGTCGCAACCCACGTCCCTCACCATCTCAGAACGACTTCCACAACTTCAGATAGCCGGGCAGGTCCACCGCCTCTCGCGGGCCGACGAGGATCTGCCAGCCCGGCAGTTCCTCCTCCACCTCGCCCATCAGGACGGCGACCGCGCCGGGGATGATGAGTTTGCGGTGATTGATTTTCTCCTCAATCCCGGTCGTCTTCACCGTCCTGGCGATCTTCTCGGCGTCAAACTTGCCCGCCGCCCAGGCAGTGAGGACGCTCATCCCCTCCGCGTCCGCCACCAGCAGCCAGCCCGGCATACCGCTCCCGTCCACCTCGTTGGCAACGGAGAAGTAGGTGATGGAGAAGTTGGTGGTAATCATCACCGGCGAATCGGGACCGGGGTTGTTGATCTCGTAGATGCCCGGCTGGACTTTGATGGGCTCCTGCGGGTTGGTGTAGACGTTGACCCGCCAGGCCAGGAGCGCGTAGGCCATTTCCGGCGCGAAGCGGTCCAGGACGATGAAGCCCGCGTACTTGGCGATGTGCTCGGCAGCCAGTTGGGCCTCCTCAATCACATCGGATGCTCCCTCACCGGGGAAGGTGATGATGGGGAAGCCCAGCGGGCGGAAGTTCTTCTTCAGCGCCAGACGGCGCAGATGGGTGAGCGTAACCAGCGTCCCGGCCGGGTCGCGCACGCCGGGGTCCAGCACGATGTCCTGGATACCCGTGCCCTTCACCTTTTCGGTCAGGTCGGCCAGGCTGTCCAGGGAATCCGCCCGAACGGCGACAGGGACATTGGCCGCCTTCGCGACCTCCGCCACCGCCTGCCAGTTCTCCGCCGTGGCGGCGTAGAGGAGCGGGCGGGTGCCGTCGGCCGCGGCCAGCCCGGCCTTCAGGGCTGCCAGGTCGGCGGCCATCAGGATGAGGGGGCGGTCGGTTACCTCCCGCACCGCCTTCACCGCCGCGGCGAAGGTCTCCGGGTTGCCGGAGTCGGCTTCCACCGCCACACCGTCCAGGTGCAGGTTCATCCCCACGTAGGTGACGGTGTAGTCCATCGCCTCCTTCGCCGCGCCCTTCACCTGTTCCAGGGGCCAGGAGTCCTTGACCCGCACAAAGAGGCCCGGCGGGTGGTAGAAGGTCTTCTCGTGGCGGAAGATGACCGTCTCGTTGCCCACCTCCACCTTGTGCCCGGGCCCCTCCACAGAGACCAGACGGATGGGCGGCGCAGACGCGGCGTCCAGTTGGGCCTTGGCTTCCTCGGAGACGTAGGGACAGGCGGAGAGTTCGGCCTGCTTGGCTGCCAGTTTCATTGCGAAGGCCAGGCAGGTGGGGAAACCGCACTCCTTGCAGTTGGTCTGTGGGAGCAGTTTGTAGATTTGCAAGCCCGTGAGTGCCATTCTCTTTCCTCCTTTGCCGGATAAATCCGGCGTTACTTGCCGGATGTTGCAATTTGAGAAATTATTCGGGCAATCCGACCGCGCCTTCACCCCACCCCCTTGCCCCATAGGCGCGAACTTAAGCAGGGGTTTCCCCCTGCCGCCTCCTGTATCCTCACCCCCTAATGAGGCAGGGGCAAGCCCTGCCCCTATAGTCG
>DAOUBO010000306.1:0-2455 GCA_034432695.1 Anaerolineae bacterium
GCGGCGGCGCGGTGGTGCCGGGAATCGGAGGCCGGCTGCCCCCCCTGCCGCTGGCGCTGATCGCGCTGGGCCTTTTCCTCATCACCTTCCAGGCCGACTTCTCCCCCTATACGCCGGGAGCCAACGACAACGCCTCCGGCGCGGGGGTCGTGCTCAGCCTGGCCCGGCGGCTGGCGGAACGCCCGCTGAGCAACACGCTGGTCTGGCTCGTCCTCTCCGGGTGCGAGGAGGTAGGGTGCTACGGCGCGGAGGATTTCGCCCGTCGCCACAGGAACGAACTGGGCCGCGCCGTCTGGATCACCCTGGACAGCGTGGGCGGGGAGAAGTCCAGCCCGGCCTACCTGACCCGCGAGACCTTCCTGCTCACGGTCCCCAGCGATCCCGAACTCCTGGCCCTTGCGGAGGAGATCGCGGCCCGCCATCCGGAGTGGGGAGCCCATCCCCACCACTTCCGGGGCGCCTACACCGAGGGAGCCATCGCGAGCAAATACGGCTTTCGGGTCCTGACCTTCACCAGCCACCGACGGGACGGCATGCTCCCCCAGTGGCATCGTCCCACCGACGACCTGGAACACCTGGACCCACAGGTCGTGGAGCACACCGAGGCCTTCGTGTGGGAACTGTTGCAGGAGATAGACGGAGGATAAATGCAGAAGAGAGGGGAAGTTTTCGCCGGTTGTGAGTGCCTCCGGCTGGAGACCGACGCACTCACCCTCTGGATTGCCCGTTCGGCCGGGCCGCGTATCGTCGGCCTGGCCCCCAGGGATGGCGAGAACCTCTTCGCCGTCCTGCCGGGAGAGGGGATAGACTATCCAGGCGGAGGCCGTTTCGTCTTCTACGGCGGCCACCGGCTCTGGTATGCCCCCGAAGACCCCTGGCGGACCTATATCCCCGATAACGACCCGGTGGAGGTGGTGGAACTGGAGCGAGGGGTGCGTCTGATCCAGCCGGTGGAGCAACGGACCGGCATCCAGAAGTCCATCACGGTCCTTGTGGCGGAGTGGGACGCGCGCGTGGAGGTGGAGCACAGGCTTCAGAACCTGGGGGAGGGACCAGTGGAACTGGCGCCGTGGGCGATCACCCAGATGCGGACCGGCGGGTTCGCCGTTCTCCCCCAGCCCACTGGCCCCGCCGACCCATACGGGGTGCTCCCGAACCGCCAGATCGCCCTGTGGCCCTACACGCAGGTGAACTCCCCCCACATCCTCTGGGGCGACCGGTTCATCTTCATCCAGGCGACGATGACCGGGGGAGCCTTGAAGGTCGGCTTCCCCAACCCCGTCGGCTGGATCGCCTACGCGTGGGGGGACGCGCTCTTCGTCAAATATGCCCCTTACGACCCCGGCGCGGCCTACTACGACCGGGGGAGTTCCAGCGAGTGCTACTGCAACCCCCTCTTCCTGGAACTGGAGACGCTGGGGCCGCGCGTGCGGCTGGGGCCGGGCGATTCCGTCGTCCATCGGGAGACCTGGGCCCTCTTCACCGGCGTCTCGTTTCGTCCCGACGAGGCCGCGATGGACGAACTGGTCGGGCGTTTGGGGTTGTGAAAGGAGGCGGCGATGCCGGCGATCATCGTGGTCGGAGCCCAATGGGGGGATGAGGGGAAGGGGCGGGTGGTGGACGACCTGGCCCGGCAGGCCCACCTGGTCGCCCGCTACAACGGCGGCGACAACGCGGGCCACACCGTCGTGGCCCAGGGCCACGTGCTGCGGCTTCATCTGGTCCCTTCGGGCATCCTTCACCCCCACACCGTTTGTCTGATCGGGGCCGGGGTTGTCGTCAACCCGGTCCAGCTGGCGAAGGAGATGGACGAGTTGGCCGCGCTGGGGATAGATGTGGGGCCGGAGCGGCTGAGGCTCTCCGCCGCGGCGCACATCATCCTGCCCACCCATCGGGCGCTGGATGGGGCGCGCGAGGCGACGCGGGGCCAGAAGGCCATCGGCACCACCCGCCGGGGCATCGGCCCCGTCTATGCCGACAAGGCCGCGCGCGTCGGGCTGCGCGCCGGGCAGATGCTGGACGGGGAGGCCTTTGGGGAGCAGGTCGCGGAACTGGTCCGGGGCCACAACCGCCTGCTGGAGGAGCACTACGGCCTGGAGCCCGTGCCGGTGGAGGAGACGGTGGAGGAGTATGTGGCGCTGGCCGAACGGCTTCGCCCCTACGTTACCGACGTCTCCGCGGTGGTGGCGGAGGCGCTGGCTGCCGGGAAGACCCTCCTCTGCGAGGGCGCCCAGGGAACGCTCCTGGACCTGGACCACGGGACGTATCCCTTCGTGACCAGTTCTTCCTGCGTGGCGGGGGGCGCTCTGGCAAGCCTGGGGTTCGGGCCGGGGCAGGTGGAGCGGGTCATCGGCGTCGCCAAGGGCTACCCGACCCCCCGCGTTGTCCCCGTTGCGGCGTTCCAATGGTGCTTCGGGTAGCCCGGCGAGGAAACCAGCCGGGACGGCTGTTCTAC
>DAOUBO010000307.1:0-1744 GCA_034432695.1 Anaerolineae bacterium
CTGCCTCCGCACACCCGGCCAGTGACGCTCCTGGAAGGGGGAACGCCCCTCATCCCCGTGCCCCGGCTGGCCCGGGAACTGGCCGAGGGGATGGACCTGTGGATCAAGTACGAGGGGCTGAATCCGACGGGCTCTTTCAAGGACCGGGGAATGACGGTCGCCATCAGCGAGGCCGCCGGGCGAGGGGCCCGGACGGTCATCTGCGCCTCCACCGGCAACACGGCCGCGTCGGCCGCCGCCTACGCCGCCCGGGCCGGGATGAAATGCATCGTCCTGATCCCGGAGGGAAAGGTCGCGCTGGGAAAACTGGCCGGAGCCCTTGCCTACGGCGCGAGAGTGATTCAGGTGGAAGGATCCTTTGACGACGCCCTGCATCTGGTCGTGGAGATCACCCGGAAACATCCCATCGCGCTGGTCAACTCGCTGAACCCCTACCGGATTGAGGGACAAAAGACCGCGGCCTTTGAGATCTGCGACGACCTGGGAGCGGCCCCCGATTGGCTCTGCCTTCCCGTGGGCAACGCGGGCAACATCACCGCCTACTGGGCGGGATTCCGACAGTATCACCAGGAAAGGGGGTCGGGCCTTCCGCGCCTTCTGGGTGTCCAGGCCGCGGGCGCGGCCCCTCTGGTCCTGGGTCATCCGGTGGACCGCCCCGAGACGGTGGCGACGGCTATCCGCATCGGCCGTCCGGCACGGGGGGAGGAAGCCCTCCAGGCCGCTGCAGAGTCGGGCGGCCGTATCATCGCCGTGACCGACGAGGAGATCCTGCGCATGCAGCGGTTGCTGGCACAGACGGAGGGGATCTGGGTGGAGCCGGCCTCAGCCGCCGGGCTGGCCGGGTTGGCCGCGGAGATCGCCGCGGGGCACCTTCGGCCCCACGGCCAGCGCATCGTCGCGGTCTGCACCGGCCACGGCCTGAAGGACCCCGACATCATCACCCGCGCTGCCTTCCAGCCCACCGTCCTGCCGCCCCGCCTGGGCCTTCTGGAGGAGGTGGTGCTGAGCCCATGAAGGTGCGCGTTCGCGTCCCCGCGACCACTGCCAATCTCGGCCCCGGCTTTGATGCCCTCGGCCTGGCGCTGGACCTGTGGAACGAGACGGTCTGGACGCCTGCAGAGGACGGTCGGATTCAGGTGACGCTCTCGGGAGAGGGCACAGACGCTCTCCCAACCGACGAGACCAACCCCATCGTTGTGGCTGCCCTCTCCCTGTACGCCCGCGCGGGCATCCCCTGCAGGGGGTTCCGGGTCCATTGCATCAATCGGATCCCCCTGGGGTCTGGGCTGGGCTCCAGTTCCGCCGCCCTGCTGAGCGGCCTGCTGGGAGCCAACGCGCTCCTGGGAGAGGCCTTCTCCCGCGAAGAAATCCTGCGCATGGCCATTGAGATGGAAGGGCATCCCGACAACGTGGCCCCGGCAATGCTGGGCGGTCTGGTCGTCTCCATCCTCCACGACGGCCGCGTGGTCTCCATCAAACTCCCCGCCCGGGCCCACCGCGCGCCCGTCCGGGCCACCGTCGTCCTGCCGGACCTGGACTTCCCCACCGAGTATGCCCGCTCTATCCTGCCCAGGACGGTGGACCGTCAGGACGCCATCTTCAACATCAGCCGGTCGGTCCTGGTCGTAGAGGCCCTCCGGACAGGGGATCTGGACCTGCTGGGAAAAGCGATGTCCGATCGGATCCACCAGCCCTATCGCCTCCCGCTGATCCCCGGCGCCACGGCCGCGATGGAGGCGGCCCG
>DAOUBO010000308.1:0-4715 GCA_034432695.1 Anaerolineae bacterium
AGGCCCTGCCCGCCCGGGGTGTAGAAGCCCACCCGGAGCCAGTCGGGGCGGACCTCCTGCCCGGTGAAGCGGGCCCAGAAGCGGGAATGGCGCAGTTCGTCCGCCGCGATGCGCTCCAGGACGGCCCGGTTCGCCGGGTCCCGGACCGTCCGCGCCAGCCGGGTGTAGATGTGGTGCTCGGTCAGTTCGTCCCGCTGGTAGGCCAGCAGGGTCTGCTTTTCCTGGGGAGTGAGGGTTAATTCGGCCATACGCCGTACTCCGTACTCCGTTTCCCGTTTCCCGTTTCCCGTTTCACGTTTCCCGTTTCACGTTTCCCGTTTCCCGTTTCCCGTTTCCCGTTTCACGTTTCCCGTTTCCCGTTCCACTTCATCACGTTTCACTTCCCGCGTTGCAGTCGCTGAAGCACCGTCTCGGCCAGCGCGTCCAGGGTGTCGCTGGTGTACTGCTCCACCTGCCCGCTGTCGCAGAGGCGGGCCAGTTCGGGGTCCAGCGGCAGGCGGGCCAGGACGGGCACGCCCAGGAGCGCCGCCGTGTGCACCGCCTGGCTGGGGCCGAAGGCCTCTATCTGCTCCCCACACTTCGGGCAGGTCACGTAGGCCATGTTCTCCACCAGGCCGAGGATGGGCACACCCAGGTGCTCCGCCATCCGCGCCGCCTTGCGGACCACCATCCCCGCCAGGTCCTGCGGCGAGGTCACCAGCAGGATGCCGTTCACGGGAAGCGACTGCATCACCGTGAGCGCGGCATCCGACGTGCCCGGGGGCAGGTCCACTACCAGCACATCCAGGTCTCCCCAGAGGACGTCGCCCCAGAACTGCTGGATGGCGCTGCTGATGAGCGGGCCCCGCCAGATGACGGCCTCGTCCTCGTCGGGGAGGAGCAGGTTGATGGACATCACCCGGATGCCAGTCCGGGTCGCGGCGGGGAGAATCCCCACCGGGCCCAGGGGCGGAGGCTCATGCAGGCCGAACATCCGGGGGATGCTGGGGCCGGTGATGTCGGCATCCAGGACGCCCACGCGCTTGCCCTGGCGACGCAGGCCCGCGGCCAGGAGCGCCGCCAGCGACGACTTCCCCACGCCGCCCTTCCCGCTCATCACCGCCAGGACCCAGCCGATATGGTTGAGATGGGCGGCGACGCCGACTTTCTGAGGCTGACCCTGCTCCCGGGGCCAGATGCGGTCCTTCTCCTCCGGCGTCATCTCCCGCAGGGAAATCCGGACGTCCCGCACGCCGTCCAGGGCCCGCACGGCCCGGCGGGCGTCTTCTACGATGCTCTCCCGCAGGGGGCAGGCCAGGGTCGTCAGCGCCAGGGTGAAGGAGACGACGCCGTCCTCCACCCGCAGGTCCTGAACCATCCCCAGGTCCACGATATTGCGGCGCAACTCCGGGTCCACCACCTGCATCAGCGCATTGCGGACTGCTTCAACAGTCAACATTGGTCTCTCCCACTTTCACGCTTCACGCTTCACGCTTCACGTGCTCCGTACTTCGTCAGTGCAGCCACTCCGGATGGTCCTCCAGGCGGCCCTCCAGATAGGCCTGCACCGCGTCGTCAATGCGGGCGATATCGGTGATGATAGGGCGGATGCCGGCCTGCCGCAGGCTCTCGTAGGCGCCGGCCCCCATCCCCCGCGCCAGGAGCACGTCGCAATCGGCGATGGCCCCGATCATCCGGGCGTGGCGGCTCTGCGCGGCGGGGTCAAACCCGTGGCCGCGCGGGTCGGCGCCGTGCCCATGCCCGTGGTGGTGCTCCCCGGCGAAGTGGGCATGCCCCATCTTCTCCCGGACCTCCTGGCCGACCACACGGCCCTCCTCCACCGTGACGACCACGTAGAACGGCGCACGGCCGAAGTGCGGGCTGATGGTCACGCCGTCGTCGGACACGGCCGCGATTTTCATCTTTCCTCCTCCATCGGATGTTCTTCTATGTGCTGATAGTACCGTTGCAGGAAATGGTCCACCATCCGGCGGGTTTCCTCCAGGTCCTGGACCCAGAACCGGAGGACCTCGTCCCCGAGGGGGGTCAGGCGGTAGACGCGGCGGGGCGGCCCCAGGGTCTGCTCCCGGTCCCAGGAGGAAGTGACCCACCCCTGCTCTTCCATCTCCCGGAGCGCCCGGTAGACGACGGCCGGGTTAAATCCCCCCAGGCCGAAGGCATCCAGTTGCTCCAGCAGGGTGTACCCGTGGGCGGGGCCGTGGTGCAGCAGCAGGAGCAGCGCGGGCTCCAGGAACCGCACCGCCCGCCGGGAACAGCCCCGCCAGCGCCATCCAGGACCTCGCATAGACATGCTTTTCGCCTCCTCGTACACCATGATACCACAGTAGTTGCAAATTGTCAATAGTCAACCGGATGATAGATCGGGGCATTTCTGGCCGGCGCGCTGAAGGGTTAAGGCGAGGACGGGCGCGGGGTGTTTCACCGCGGTGCGGGCCGAGCGGGCCCACTGAAGCCGAAGAGGGGGTATGGCGACCATACCCCCTCTTCGTGCCTGGGGAAAGTCAGGGGGATCGCCGCAGGAAGCGCTCCTCTATCAGGTCCACCAGACCGGCGGCATTTTCCAGGTCAAATTGGGGTACATCCAGATCGTAGGGTTGGTCCGTCGCCAGGGCAACCAGTTCCTCCGGAGAGCAGAGGAGTTCCCGGCTTCTCTCCGCCCGGCTGACCTCAATCTTCGGCGCTGGCCCCCGCTTGTACCCCTCGGTCAGGATGATGTCCACATCCTGGATCGTCGCGACGATCTCCGGCAGCGTCAGTTCCCGGTCCAGCCGTTGGATGTGGGCGATACGGGTGGGGGAAGCGATGACGACATGGTCGGACCCGGCCTGGGCGTGCCGCCAGGTATCTTTGCCAGGCTGATCGATCTCAAAACCGTGGACGTCGTGTTTGATGGTCGCGACCCGGTACCCCCGTCGCTTCAACTCCGCGATGAGTTTCTCCATCAGCGTCGTTTTTCCAACCCCCGATTTGCCGACCACGGAGATAACGGGGATCGGACTGGTCGGAAGCGTCCCGCTCATTGTCCAACCTCCTCTTCTCTGCCAACTCAACAGCCCCCCGACATGTAACTGGAGTCTGGGATTCTGAAGATCACGTCAAACGTTGCAAAATGGGGGATGGTTCAGAATAGGCCGACACTTTTCGCAAGCGACCGCTCCGATGTCAGGATCGGCTGCCTCAAAAATGCCTGCCAGAGACGGTTTTTGCCGACATTCTGCACTTCAAGAGGCCAACTCACCGATTGTCCGAAACGGTACACAATGAACTTCGGCTTACATCCCGTCCGTCAGGCACTCCGGGGCACTGCCCGCTATCCCTCTCCCGCCAGAAGCAGTCCCTGGGGGCCATAGACCTCCAGCGCCCAGGGGCCGCTCCCCGCCCCCCAAACGGTGCGAAACGGCCGCCCTGGCCCCGTCTCCGCGTCCCAGCGGGCCACCTCCTCCCCACCCCGCCGCAGGACCACCGTCACCCACATCGGCCGGACCGTCTCCACCGCCACCTCCACCCCATCTCCCGTCGGCGAAAGGCGCGCTGCGGCCTCGGCTCCGGCATGGGTGAATCCCCCCATCCCGCTCACCGCATACCAGAACTCGGTCCAACCGACGCTCCGGCCCGGCGCGAGCGTGAAGAAGTTCCAGAACGTCGGCGTCAGGCCGCCCCAGAGTTCAAAGTAGCGGCTCCCGTCGTCCGTCCACAGGTCGGCGGGAAGGTCGCCCAGGCAGAAGAGTTTCACCCCCCGGATGGAAGACGGGGCGACCCGCACAACGCCCTGGTCGGTTCCGGGGTCGTAGGCTCCCGCAAACCCCGCGTCGGCCGCTCCGGGGGCAAAGACCCCCAGGTAGGAGCGCCACTCCCCATAGCGGCTGAAATCCCGGCCGTTGTAGACCGGCCAGGCCATCCCTCTGCCCGGACCGGGCAGAGAGGCGTCTCCCGTGGAGTGGACGACCACCTCCCGCGCGGGCAGGACGAACCGCAGATCGGGCGAAGGGGCGTTGGAATCGGAGAGGGTCAGCATCGCGTTGGCCCAGAACTGAAACGACTGCTCCCGATCCGTGGGGTTGGAGATGCGGGGCGAAATCAGCACCCGACTGCTCCCCCGCTCCAGCCGTACTGTGACCTCTGCTACCAGGCCCGTCCGCTCCTCCACCCGCCGCAGATAAACGCCGTCCCCCAGCAGGCGATATTCCCAGGGAAGGTACTCCACCAGGCCGTGTTCCTCTGTCGGGAAGGCCCATTCCATTCCACCCGTCGCCAGCCACCAGCCCCGATACCCCCAGTGGGTGGGCCTGAGGACCGGGTTGGCGTAGAAGAGTTGCCGACCCGTCGTCCGATCGGTCCAGCGCAGGATGCGCCCTCCCAGGTCCGGGAGCAGGATCAGGGAGACGTAGTCGTTCTGCAGGAAGACGGCGCGGAAAGACCGGGGGGCTGGCCCTCCGATGGCCCCGAAGTCCAGCCGATGGTAGGGGTAGACGGGGTCGTCCGGCGTGGCGGCGACCAGCGCGCGCTCCCAGTCGTAGGCCGTCAGCGTGACCGTTCCCTCCCAGACCGCGACCGGACCGGCGGCCGGCGTGGGCGGCGGGGGCATCGGGGAGGGGGAGTGCAGGGTGGGAGGAAGCGGGGAAGCGACGGGCCTCTGGGAGGGCGTCCCCCTGGGGAGAGCCTCCGGGGTCGGCGTCTCCATCGGCAGGGGGGTGGGAACGATGGCGGGGCGTGGG
>DAOUBO010000309.1:0-2279 GCA_034432695.1 Anaerolineae bacterium
TCCGGGCCCGCTGTCCCTCTCGCGTGGCTTCCGAAAAGGATGATGCGCGCGATTTGATCCCCGCCCTCGCCGGAGAGCAGGTGGGTTTTGAAGAGGCTCAACAGTTCGCTCAGGTCGGGCTGAACCATATGGCGAAAGCCTCCTTGAGGTCATCCACAAAGTTCTTGAGCGTTCTGTCTTCTTTGCAGGCCCGGTAGAGGTCCATAGCCTCCGCGATTTCCTGACCGTATTCTGTGCCTCCCAGTGGTGGGACGAAACCGGCATTCTCCTCTATTGCCCGGCGAAGGGCCTGCTTGTACCAGCCGCGCCTGCACTTATAGGGAGGGAGGGTGACTTCTTGAGCTCTGCCTTTGTAGAAGGATCCCAAAGCCCGCGGGAGAGCGGTTGGGTCGCTGAGGTACCAGCGCTCTATGTGGGGGTCCGGAACGGCGCAGACTACCTGCCAGCGAACTTCCGGCTGTTTGACCAGCCGCAGGATTTCCCCCCGTCGCTCCTGATACCCCTGGCAGTTCGCATCTATGGCGACAATCAGAATGTGGCATTGGAGGGCCGGGCTCTCCCGGAGAAATTGGGCGAATTCCGCGAGGGCCTTCCCCCTGCCCCCGGTGGCATTTCGTACTTCGTGATCTAATAGCGAGGGCTCAATCCCCCGATCCCGGGCGATCCGGGTGACGAGGGCTCGCAGAAATTTCTCGTGGGCAATGTCCTCAAGAAAGTAACAGAGGGATATCTTACCCATCCCAATCCCCTCGTACGATGCGGACCCATAAGGGGGTAGGAGATACCTCTTCAAGGCCTGCTTCTATCTCCTGCCTCCGGAGAAGAGGGCCTGAGGAAGAGAATTCCTCAAACTGGGTACCCTCCGGCCCTTTCCGGCAGATGATGAGCATTTCATCCTCAAAGTACTCGGGGAAAATGGGCGAATGCGTGTTGACGACGATCTGGACTCCCTCCCGGCTTACGGTCTCTTTCAACAGTTCGGCGATCAGACGCAAGCGACGAGGGTGAACGCCGTTCTCGGGTTCCTCATAACCGATCAACGTGGCCGGAGATAAGGGGTTGGTCACAGCCAGCAGCCCCAATATGCGCAGGGTTCCCTCCGAGATGACCCTGGCGGAATAGAGGATGCGGTTTTCCACGATGTTGAGTTCCACAAAGCCATCCGGAGTCAACTGCACCTCTATTCGTTCAATGGCGGGGATCAGGGAATTCAGGGCCCGGCAGGTCGCTTCAAACTGTCGCTCGTTTTTCCTGCGTAAGGTGTGATAGAAAGCGGCCAGGTCCTCTCCGAAAGGCCCCAGGTGGTCGGCTTCCTTGATCGGAGAGGGCGATCGCATTACCCGGGGTTCAAAGTAATAGAAGCGCCAGCGCGCCAGTTCCTCCCGAAAGGCAGTGACGTGGGGGTAATGGGGAGGATACAGGGGTTGCGAGACCAGTGTGTAATCCAGACCGATGGGGTGCTCCGTGGGTCGGGCCTGTCCTTCCATCCGAAGCCGTAAGTGACCATCCGCCTGGTAAATGAACGGCTTGCGGGCATGGGGGGCTTTTTCCCGACCATCCGCCGTCAGAGCAACCAGTTTTTCGTCCAGAACCCGCAGCACCCCTGATTGGGGGATGGTCTCCACTGCGATTTTGTAGCGCAAGAACGGCTCCAGAATTCGCCGACGAGGTCGGGCGGTTTCCTCGCTCTCCGCATCAGGGAGGCCCTTCCGCATTTCGTGAATTCGCCCCTCCACCTCTCCCACAACCTGTGGGGAGAGTTCTACGTCAACCTCTATGGTGAACTGCGCTCTTTCCTTTTGGAGGAGTCCCTTAATGCCCGCAGCGTCATATCGGAAGGCCTCAAGAGAAGTGCCCCGGTGGCCTTCAAAGGCTTCTTTGAGCGTCCGGCTGGTGACCATCCGGCTGAGCAGAGCCAGGGCATCCAGCAGGTTGCTTTTCCCGGCCGCATTAGGGCCGAAGATCACCGTCAGAGGCTGAAGGCGGATTTCCACATCCTGAAGGGATTTGTAGCCTTGAATTCTGACTCGCCTGATCATGGATGGGTCCCCCTGATCGCGGTTAACATACCAGCAGGTTTTCTTCAACCCGGCTATCACCGGGCCGCACAATCCTTCTCTTCCCCTCCCCCTGGTATGGAGCAGGGCAACTGCGAGCAGTTGCCCTTGTTCCCTTTTCCCGCTCGCCTGCTTCGCTGCGCTCGCAGTGACATTCTGCGGCGGGGGGGGGGAGAAAGGGGGGGGGGGGGGGGGTTCCGCAGCCGGCAAAACCACCCCCAA
>DAOUBO010000310.1:0-9576 GCA_034432695.1 Anaerolineae bacterium
GGCGCCGCCCGCGGCGGGTGGGGCGGGGGCCGGGGGACCGCGCCCAGCCGCTCCCGGCTGCTTCGGTCCACCCGCGGGAGGGAGCGCAGCAGGGCCAGAGTGTAGGGGTGGCGCGGGTCGTCGTAGATGTCGTCTACCCTGCCCTTCTCCACGATGAACCCTGCATACATCACGGACACCTTCTCCGCCAGCCCCGCGATGATCCCCAGGTCGTGCGTGATCCAGATGATGGCCATCCCCAGTTGGTCCCGCAGCCGCTTGACCAGGTCAATGATCTGGGCCTGGATCGTAACGTCCAGCGCGGTGGTCGGTTCGTCGGCGATCAGGATGCTGGGGTTGCAGGCGAGGGCCATCGCGATCATCGCCCGCTGGCGCATGCCGCCGGAGAACTGGTGGGGGTAGTCCCGGCATCGCTCGGCCCCGTTGGGGATACCCACCATCTCCAGCAGTTCTGCCGCCCGGGCGTAGGCTTCTTTCCAGGACATCCCCAGGTGGGTGACCAGCGTCTCGGCGATCTGGCGCCCGATGGTCAGGACGGGGTTGAAGGCGGTCATCGGGTCCTGAAAGACCATCGCGATTTCTTTCCCCCGAATCTGCTCCATTTCAGCCTCGGTCAACTGGAGCAGGTCCTGCCCGTTGTAGAGGACACGCCCGGCGGCGATTTCGCCCGGCGGCTGGGGGATGAGGCGCATGATGGCCAGGACGCTGACGCTCTTACCGCACCCGCTTTCCCCCACCAGCCCCATCGTTTCTCCCTGGTCCAGGGTATAGGAGATGCCGTTGACGGCATGGACGACGCCGTCCAGGGTATGGAAGCGCACGGTGAGGTCACGGACGTCCAGCAAGGGGGTCAATCGGCCTCCTCAGAATGACGGAATGACGGAATGATAGAATGACAGAATGACGGTTCGTAGCGAGCCACGCAGCGCAGCGGAGTGGCGTTCGTAGTGAGCCACGCAGCGCAGCGGAGTGGCGTTCGGACGGCACTTCACTTCGTTGCGTGCCTGACTACGAACAGAGAGTGTTCGTAGTGAGCCACGCAGCGCAGCGGAGTGGCGTTCGTAATAATGGCGTTCCGCATGCATCCGCGTGTATCTGCGTCCTGTATGAATCAGCAGGCCAGGGAGCGGGGGTCCAGCGCGTCCCGCAGGCCGTCGCCGACAAAGTTGATGCTCAGGACGGTCAGCACGATCAGTGTGCCGGGGAAAATCCAGAGCCAGGGGGCCGTCTCAATGTAGTTGTAGGCCCCCTCCAGCATGTTGCCCCAGGTGGCAGTGGGTGGCTGGACGCCCAGGCCCAGGAAACTGATGTAGGCCTCCAGCGTGATGGCATTGGCGACGCTCAGGGTCGCCGAAACGACGATCGGGGCGATGGCGTTGGGGAGGATGTGCTGGAAGATGATCTGCCCTGTCGGCGTCCCGATTGCCCGCGCGGCCAGGATGTACTCGTTCTCCTTGATGGAGAGGAACTCCGCCCGGACGATACGGGCCAGATACATCCAGCTGGTCGCCCCGATAATCAGGACGATGACGACGACGCTGCCGCTGAAAGTTCGGCCGAAGAGGGCCAGGTTGGGGATCTTGCCGCCAAAGAATTTGGCCATCACCAGGAGGAGGAAGAGCTGGGGGATATTCAGCATAGCCTCCGTGAAGCGCATCAGGAGGCTATCCAGCCAGCCGCCGTAGTAGCCCGCCAGGGCGCCGATGGTGACGCCGATGACCACCTCCACCAGCATCGCGGTCAGGCCGATGAGGAGCGAGATCTGCCCGCCGTAGACCGTGCGGGCCAGGATGTCCCGCCCGACGGTATCGGTGCCGAAGGGGTGGGCACGGGAAGGGGGCTGGAGGCGCATGGTTGTGTCGGTGTAGTTGGCGTAGGCTTCGGAGAAGAAGAGGGCTCCACCGAGGGAATAGACCACCAGCAAGAAGAGGGTGATCAGCCCGAAGAGGGCCATTTTGTGGCGGCGGAAGCGCCGCCAGAAGAGTTGCCAGAGGGTCAATGGGGGGGCTTCCTGTTCCTCCGCCCAGGCTGGGAGGGGAAACACCGCTTCGGTTGAGGCCATTGTCCTCCTTCGCGGATGGGTCTGGCTATCCCGGCACCGGAAGCCGCAGGGAGGCCTTTTCGCCTTTGAGGGCCCTTTCTTTTCTGCGCGGGAGGATGCGGTCTTCCTCCACCGTCAGCAGGATGGTGTCCCCGGCCTGAAATTCGCCCGTCAGGAGGGCCTCCGAGATGGAGTCCTCCACTTTCGTCTGGATGACCCGCCGCAGCGGGCGGGCGCCGTACTCTGGCGAGTAGCCCTCCCGGGCCAGCAACTCCCGGGCCTCTGGGGTGGCCTCCAGCGTCAGGCCGCGCTCCGCCAGCCGGGCCGCGACTTTCGCCAGTTCCAGGTCCACAATCCGGGCAATCTGTTCCGGCCCCAGCGGCCGGAAGACGACGACCGCGTCCACCCGGTTGAGGAATTCCGGCCGGAAGGTTCGCTTTAACTCTTCCCGCAGCCGCTGGCTCATCTCCTGATACTCCCGCTCCGCCTCCTTTGCCCGGTCGGCGGGGAGCGCGAAGCCCAGCCCGCCCCGCCGGATGGCCTCCGCTCCGATGTTGGACGTCATAATGACGATGGTGTTGCGGAAATCTACCCGCTGCCCCTTCGCATCGGAGAGGCTGCCCTCCTCCATAATCTGCAGGAGGATGTTGAAGACCTCCGGATGGGCCTTTTCCACCTCGTCAAAGACGACGATGGAGAAGGGGCGGCGCCGAACCGCCTCGGTCAACTGCCCGGCGTCCTCGTAGCCCACGTAGCCTGGGGGTGCACCCACCAGCCGGGCGACGGTGTGCCGTTCCATAAACTCGGACATATCCAGCCGGATCATCGCGTCCTCGGTGCCGAAGAGGAACGTGGCCAGCGCTTTGGTCAACTCCGTCTTGCCCACGCCGGTGGGGCCCAGGAAGATGAAGGAGCCGATGGGGCGACGGGGGTCCTTCAGGCCAGCGTAGGCCCGGCGGATGGCCCGGGCCAGTGTCTGGATGGCTTCGTCCTGCCCAACAATGCGCTTCTTCAGTTCGGCCTCCATCTGGAGAAGCCGCTGGGTGTCCTGCGCAGTCAACTGGGCCACCGGGATGCCGGTCCACATAGAGACGACCTCCGCCACCTCCTCCGGCCCTACCACGGCCGAGTCGCTCCAATCCCATTCTTCCCGCAGGAACTCTATCTCCTGCTCAACGGTTTGCAGATGCAGGGGGAGGCGACGGGCTTCCTCAAACCGGCGGGCCTGGACGGCTTCCTCTATTTTCGCCTCCAACTCTCTTCGCCGCCGGTAAAGTTCCTTCAGCCGGAGCGCGCAGGGGGACTTGTAGATGCGGGTCCGGGCGGCCGCCTCGTCTATGACATCTATGGCTTTATCCGGAAGGTAGCGCTCGGTGATGTACCGCGCGGAGAGGCGGGCCGCGGCGACCAGCGCCTCATCGGTGATGCGGACCCGATGGTGGTCCTCGTAGAGGTGAACCAGCCCCCGCAGAATCTCTACGGTCTCCTCTATGGTGGGTTCGTTGACGATGATGGGCTGGAAGCGGCGCTCCAGCGCTGCGTCGGACTCAATGTAGCGGCGGTACTCGTCCAGCGTCGTCGCGCCGATGCACTGGAGTTCGCCCCGCGCCAGGGCGGGCTTGAGGATGTTGGCCGCATCCACCGCGGAGCCCG
This sequence comes from Anaerolineae bacterium, assembly GCA_034432695.1. Classification (GTDB taxonomy): domain Bacteria; phylum Chloroflexota; class Anaerolineae; order B4-G1; family DUEL01; genus SpSt-77. The sequence continues at coordinate 3,695 of DAOUBO010000310.1, forward strand.
CAGCCCCAGCGCCGACAATCATATGTAACTCGTCAATGAACAGGATGGTTCCGGTTCGTTTCAGTTCCTCAATGACCCGTTTCAGCCGCTCCTCAAACTGGCCCCGGTACATCGTCCCGGCGACCAGCGCGCCCACGTCCAGTTGAAAGACCCGTTTGTCCAACAAGACAGAGGGGACCTCGCCCGCGACGATGCGCTGGGCCAGCCCTTCCACGATAGCCGTCTTGCCGACGCCCGGCTCGCCGATGAGCGCGGGGTTGTTTTTGGTGCGGCGAGCCAGGACCTGGATGACCCGTTCAATCTCGGCTTCCCGGCCGATGACGGGGTCCAGTTTTCCCTCTTCGGCCAGCGCGGTCAGGTCTACCCCCAGGCGGCTCATCATCGGGGTGGGGGCGGCCCGCTGGCGTGGGCGCGGGCGCACCATAATGGGCCGCTGTTCCAGCGCGCGCAGGGTCTCCTGGCGGAGCCGGTCTGCGTTGACCCCCAGCCGCCGCAGGACGCTGAGGGCCAGGCCGTCCCCTTCCTGGGTGAGGGCCAGCAGGATGTGCTCGGTATCCACTTTCGGGTCGCCCCGGCGGCGGGCCTCCTCCACCGCCGCCTGGATCACTCGCTTGGTTCCTTCCGTCAGTTGGGGTTGGGTGGCGCGCGAGCGGTGCTCTTCGGGGGACAGGCGGAGAATCATCCGCCGGACTCTCTCCTCCTCCAGGCCCATCCGGCGCAGGATTTTGGCCGCCCCGCCTTCTTCCTCCTGCATCAATCCGAGGAGAAGGTGCTCCGTTCCCACGTACAGGTGGTGCATCCCCCGGGCCACCTGTTCCGCCAGGCGGAGGGCCCGCTCGGCCTCAGCCGTGAAGATTTTCCAGTATCCCTCCTCCATGCCCGTCTCCGTTAAATCTCTCCATCCACTGCGTGCTCCGAAGGCCCCTGCCCATTCCACTGGGCCACCTGTCGGAGGCTGAGCCCCAGGCGATGCCGCTCCGGCTCCAGACGGATGATCCGGAGGGTCAGGACCTGGTCCGGGCGGATGAGTGCCCCGTCGGCATCATCCGGAAGGTCTGTCAGTTCCGAGGCGTGGATCAGCCCTTCTATCTCCTCATCCCCAACGATACAGGCAAAGGCGCCCCACTGGGTCAGCCGGGTGATCCGGCATTCCACCAATTGCCCGACCTCGTATCGCTGGGCCAGCGCGGCCCACGGGTCCGGCTGGAGGCGCTTGATGCTCAGAGAGACCCGTCCCCGATCCCGGTCCACGGCCAGAACCAGGACCTCCACTTCCTGGCCAATCTGGAGGACCTGGCCGGGGTGGTCTACCCGGCCCCAGGAGAGTTCGGAGATGTGGACCAGGCCGTTCACGCCGCCCAGGTCCACGAAGGCCCCGAAGTCGGTGAGGTTGCTGACCTTCCCCCGTCGGACCTCTCCTTCCCGGAGGGAATCCAGCAGGGCGGTGTCCTGCCGGGATTCAGCGGCCCGCTCGGAGAGGATCAACCGATTCCGCTCCTGATCGGCTTCAATGACCCGCAGCCGCAGGGTCGCTCCGACCAGTTGGGAGAGGGCCTTGAGACAGGAGGGGTCGGAAACCCGGGGGACATTGCGCGCAGGGGAAAGGTGGGATGCAGGGATGAACCCTCGCACTCCTTCCAGGTAAACGATCAGCCCGCCCCGGTTGGCTGAAGCAACGGTCAGTTCCACGGTCTCGCCGCTCTCCATCAGGGAGCGGGCGTGCTCCCAGCCACGCTCGGCGTGGGCCCGTATGATGGAGAGAACGGGCCGTCCATCAGGCCCTTCGGGGTCCACCACATAGACGGTCACGGCGGCTCCTGGTTTCAGGCGGGCGCGCTGGGCCGGGCTCAGCCGCTCCAGTTCCGACCCGGTGATGATGCCCTCGCATTTGGTTCCTACGTCCACAACAACGGCACTGGGACCGAGGGCGACTACCCGCCCACGCACGATGTCCCCCCGCTGGAGGTGGGCGCAGGGGAGATATTCCTCCAGCAGCCGGGCCATCTCTTCCGCGGTGGGCTGGCCGTGAGGCCGGGTATACGGTTCGGTGTCCATCGGGAACAACCTCCGGTGGGATTCTGGCAACCCTCCGGAGAGACAGGATTGCCAATGCCCGGCGGCTTCTTTGTGTATTATAGCCGGTTCTGCCCAGGCGGCAAGTGCCGTTGAGGGTTGAAACACCGGTCCATTTAATGCCCATAGCGGTCGCTTTCCGGGCCGCCACGGCGGCCGCGGCCTCGCTCAGGGCCGGGTCAAACGCGGCGGCCTGTCCCAGCGGGATGAAGACCGTGCGGAAACCGTGAATGACATCCCGTCCCAGGAGAAGGGGGATTTTGAGCCGGGCCTGGAGGGCCATACGCTGAAGGTGGTTGGCCAGTTCGGCGCCGCTGGCCTGAAAACCGTCCAGTCCGGCCGTCGCGCCAGCGGCGTAGAGGAGCGAGCCGATTCTGCCCTGACCCAGCAGGTCGGGGTCAAAATCCGGGCCGCTTGTCATCTGGTTCAACCGGCCGATTTTCTCCTCCAGGGTCATCTCTGGACTTTGGATAAACCGCCGGGATGTAAGCCGAAATTCATCTCCTGACCTCCAGTCAGGAGAGGGAAGTAGGGCAACTGCTCGCAGTTGCCCTACTCCATTATACCAGGGGGTGCCGCTGAAGGCGGCGGGGGGAGGGATGAGGATCCAGGAGGCGGCAGGGGGAAACCCCTGCTTAAGTTCGCGCCTATGCCCTTAATCCCCCCTCTCCCTCTTTCGGGCAAAAACGAACCATCCTGAAAAAAGACATGTTTGTGCGGCGAAGTCGCCGCACAAACATGTCTTTTTCCCTCGTAGTCCTTTCCTGTTATCTTTTGTTGACCCACAGCGTGCTGAGGACGGCCAGAACGAAACTCAGCCCGCCCAGCACACTCCAGAGGAGCATCATCCGGCGACGGCGCTCAATCGCCCAGTAGGCAGCCAGCGGCAGCGAAACGCCAGCCAGCAACCCGATCGTCATGCGCACCCACATCGGCGGCAGGACCCACCCGCTGCCGTCCAGAATCAAAGCCCAGATGTCCAGGAAACTGTTGAAGATGGTGATCCCGGCCAGCAAAGCCGCCGCCGTGCTCAACATGACGCCCGCGCGCTGCAACCGGTTGTTCTCAATGCCGCGCTGCATCTCCTGAAAAGCGTAGGTGCTTTCGGTGATCACGCGGGCGTACTCCAGGTCGCTCTCCAGTTGCGCTATGCATTGCTTCAGAAGTTGTTTTTCTTTTTCGTAGAGAGGCGTCGTCAGTTTGACCTCTTCCAGCGCCAGGGCGAAATCGTGGAGGTTGACGCGCAGAGACTGCAGCACCATCTCGGCATGGGCCTTCTGGTTCAGGAAGGCCATCAGCGAGATGGAGACCTGCTCCAGTTCCCGCGACTCGCGGTAGATGTGGGCAAAGTCCATGGTGCTGACGGCCGCGGTCATCTGGGCGCGCAGGTCCAGGGTGGCCTGCCCCAGGACCTGGCTAACCTCTTTTTGCAGACGGGCATGATGGAGGGCCTTGTGCAGGTGCCGCTCAATGCGTGCCCAGCCCTGGAGCAGGGGATGGAGAAAATAGCGCTCCACTCTGGAACGACGCTCCTGGGGGACCAGAAGCACCAGCCGACGTTCCCGACAGGCGGATTGGGAGGCGAAGGTGCGCTCGCTTTCCCCCAGCATCCCCAGCCAGCCGTAAGGGGTCGGCTCCAGCACAGGGGGGGATGCCAGGGGGAGGGGCCAGCCGTCCCATACCTCGGAGATGGTGGTGGGAGGCACTCCAGCGGGGAGAACGGCGTGATACAACCACGTGATCGCCCAGGGGGGCGCCGCGCCGTGCTGGGAGAGCAGGTCCAGAAGCGCTTCGCCCTGAGAGGTCAAACGCTGCCAGGCCGCGGGGACGGTACCCTCGCCCTCCAGCGTCAGATCGCAGCGGACGATAAAGGTGTCGTGCACCAGCCTGACCCGCACCCGACAGGCCAGGACCTCCTCCAATGGGCCGCGATAGCAACGCTCATCCTCGCCTCCGGCTTCCTGCGTCAGGCCGAGATGCTTCACCAGAGCGGCTTTGAGGGATTCCTCCGCCCGCTGGCGATCGCGAAACAGCAACAGTACCCCCAGGGAGGGCGTATGCACGTTCATAGCCGGTCCTTTTTCGCCTGCCCGGCCAGTTGCTGCAGGTGGCTCAGGAAGAGATTGTTCAGGCTGGGCATACGGTAAGGCGAATCCGGTTCCGGCAGGTCTTCGGCCATCGGTGGCAACCCGGCATCCGGGGACGGACAGCCGGTCGTGCGGGTCAGTGCGTCCAGTTGTTCGGCGACGACGCGCACCAGGTCGGCTTCGCCCCCCGCCTGACGGACCACCTCCTCCAGCTGCCGAAGACGCGCCTGGACGTCCTGCCGTTCCTGGAGGGGCAGACGGGCGATCTGATCCTGGCATGCGCTGGTAAACGCCTGCAGGCGTGCCAGTGCCCAGCGGGTGGCTTCGTCCTGGGATGCGACCAGCCCGCGCGCCTCCAGGATAACGGCATCCGCCAGCCCGATACGTGCGCCATTCACGAGCAGGACCGGTTCGCCCGGCTTCAGGCGGAAGCGCTCGCCCCCCGGCAGGTGCAGAAAGGTGCCGTGGGCGCTGTTCAGGTCTTCCAGCCAGAACAGGCCGATGCGCGCCAGGACACGGGCGTGATGGGCGGATACCCCAGACGCGGCGGGGAAGGGGATGGTGTTATCCCAATCGCGCCCGATGGTGACCACCTCCCCCAGCAGGTCATACTCCACGGGCGTTGCCCCACGGACCACGGCCAGTCTGGGTGTTGTCATACGTTGCTCCTTTCGCGCCGTTTCCGGCGCCGTCTGCGCATCTGTTTGTCAATCTCCTCCAGCGTCCATACGTCTTCCAGGCGCTCCCAGGTCTCCTCACCGCGCCACCAGAAGACGTCCTTCCATTCTTCCATATCCAGCAGGCCGCAGAGGCCCCCGTGTGCCTCCAGCAGACGACAGAAGGCGCGCCGCAGGGCGTGCGAATCCATCAACGCCCAGCTCATCCGGTTTCCCCCGGCGATGAAAAGGAACTGGCTCACATCCCCGCTGACGTCGTTATCCACGTGGAAATAGAGATAGCCCAGATTCAGGCGATCGCCCTGGGCATGGAGCCTTTCGGGGTCTATGCGGGTGAAGCGTTCCAGCGCCTCGTCGGCCTCCAGGTTCAGGATGATGTTAAAACTGTAGGAGGTATCGTCCCAGTTGGGAATGCGGTCTTCGCCGAACGGCTCAAAGGGGACCTCGCGGATGCCTTCCGGGAAACGGATTTTGCCCATCGTCTTGCCGGGGACGCAGAGCGCCGCCAGGCCCATCAGCGCCTCTGGCAGGCGGGCGCGGGGGAAGAAGAGCCGGTAGGAGGTATCCAGCCCCATTCACCACCATCCGATCAGCCCCAGGCCGCGCTCGGCGCAGATGGCGAAGAAGCGCTGCAGGCTGGCTGTTTCGCGGCGGCTGTGGACGGAATCCTCCCAGGGCAAGGGGGCGATTTCATCCCAGACCTCGGCGAGTTCTTCAGCGGTGTAGCGGTTGAGCGCCGCCGCCATTTCGCTGACCGTCTCCGGCGGAATCCATTTCTGATAAAGGCTGACGCCGGTGACGTGAGAGACCAGCGGGTCATACCATTTGCCGCGAAAGGAGACCACCCCGTCGCTTTCCAGGCCGCCGCAGAGGTCAATGCCGGCCTCCTGGAGTGCCTGTTTATCCTCTTCGGTCAGCCCGCCTTTGGGGTGACGGGCGGCGTAGTTATCCAGACCCATCTCAGCCTCCTTTCCAGCCCCGTTCCCTGGCCATCTTCTCCAACTCCCGGCGCACGCCTTCGGGACGCAGCCAGCCGTAGCCGCGG
>DAOUBO010000311.1:0-2313 GCA_034432695.1 Anaerolineae bacterium
AGCAGCCAGCGCGGCCCTCGACCTTCGCCTCCCCCTGAGGGCCACACTGGACGAGATCAGTTTCTGGCTGACCCAACACTGCCGTCAGATCGGCCGCCCCGTGGTCATCCTCATGGACGAACTGGATAAAATCCACCCCGACCGGCTCCGGGAGGTGGACCTCTACTTCATCGCTCCCCTTCACCGTCTGCCCAACATCCTGCTCGTCCTGGGGAGCCGGGTCCCCGCCCCCGGCGGACGCCTGAACGACGTGGAATTCAAGCGCAGGGTGGAGAACCGGGAACTCTCGCCCTTTGACCTCCAGCAGACGGAGGAGCAGATCTGCAAACTGAGATGCGACCCCGCCCTGGCCCCAGAAATCCACCAGGTCGGCGGCGGGTATCCCATCAGCAACGCTATCCTGGCGCCGAAATGGACCACCGATCCATGCCAGGCCCTGGAGGAATGTGCCCAGGCGTTGCTGGAGGGAGTCCCGCCGGACCTCCAGCAATATTTCCAGGCCCTCTGCGCGCCCGACGTTATAGAGATAGACCGCATGCCCTCCCTGCTGGCAACATATTTCGGCACCAGCCCATCGGATTGGGATACACTGCGCTGCCGCAGGATCCTGACGGATATGGTCCGGACCCACCTGGTGCGCTGGGGGAAATGGACGCCCTCCGGCTATGGGATGGACCCCGCCGTCCGGCAGGCGCTGCGCAGTCATCTGCAGCGATGCCAGCCCGACCTGTGGGATAAACTCCAGGCATGCCTCAAATGAACAGGAGGTCGCGATGAGCCCCCAGGAAATCCTGGCCGAATATGTCGGTGCCCTGGTCACCGCCGATGTCATCAACCGGGAGGACCTGCTGGAGGAAATCCGGCAGGCCCTCCACGGAGAAGGGACGCGCGTCTTCTACCTCCGCGGCGCCGGAGGCATTGGGAAGACCTGCCTCCTGCGCGCCGTGCTCCGCAGGTGTGTGCCGGGCGGCCCCTGGCACCGGGAAAACCTGATCGCGCCCTCTCCGGAAGGGTTTGTGGACCTGTACCACACCGTCTACCACACCCGCGAGGGCCTGGCCTACGGGCTCCGCCACTCCCTCCCGGCCCCCGGGGAGGCCTTCGCGAACTTTGACCAGGCCTACCGGACATGGGAGGAAAAGAAGTACGACCTGGCCGGGATGCTGAAAGAACTCTCCGACCTCCAGGTCCGCATCGGTGAGGCCTTCGTAGCCGACCTCAACGCGCTGGCCGAACAGGGGTACCGCCCCGTGCTGGTTATGGATACCGCGGAGCGACTCCTCTACGGCGAGGACGAGATTCAGCGCCGCCTGGGCCTGGAGCCGGAACGGACGGAGGCGCTGCGGTGGCTCCTGGAGATTCTCCCGCAGTTGGAGAACGCGGTCGTCCTCATCGCCGGCCGCCCCGAGCCAGCCTACCTCCGGGACGACCTGGAGGGCGTTCTGGGGGACCGCCTGCAGACCCGGGAACTGGACCCCTTCGGCCCGGAGGAGACGAAGCGGTATTTTGACGCCGTCGCCGGCCGGGCGCAGGAACTGGGGTGGGAGGACCGGGCCCGGCAGATCCGGGAGATTCCGGAGGACGTGCGGGAAGTCATCTACTATTACACAGGCGGCCGGCCGATCCTGCTGGCCCTGATGATAGACTACCTCCTGGTGGCCGATGCCCTCTTCCCCCGCATGAAGGAGCCCCTGGAGGAGGTCCGCGGACGCTCTCCGGAGGAACTGGAGGCCATCCGGCAGGAGGTGGAGCGGGAACTGGTCCGCTTCTGGATGGAGACCGGGCGGGAGACCGACCAGGCCATCCTCGCCCTGGCCTGGGCCCCGAAGGGAATGGACGCCGAATTCCTGGCCCGCGTTCTGGGCCTCAGGACGGACGGCCGGTGGGACGTGGAAAAGGCGGAGGAATGTCTGGAAGCGGTCCGCGAACTCTCTTTCGTCAAGACCCGCCCCGCCGACGGCCGGGCCTTCCTCCACGACGAGATGTACGCCCTCTTTGAGAAATACGTCCTGGCCAACGCCTCCCCCCAGGAGCGAAAGCGAGTCTACGACGCCATCATCGGGAATTATGCGGCGTTGATTGAGAAACAGCGGGAGGAAGTCGCCCGGCTCTCTCGCCCGGGGCGGCCCGGCGAGGGCCGGATCGCGCTGGGGATGCCCCAGCCACCGGCCGACCCCGTGGCGCTGGCCCGCGCCACCGACGAACTCTGGCGCCTGATGGCCGAGGAGGTCTCCTACCGCCTCCGGCGGGACCCGGTGGACGGCTTCCAGGCCTATCAACTCTACGCCAAAGAATCGTACTGGTCCTACGAGG
>DAOUBO010000312.1:0-6736 GCA_034432695.1 Anaerolineae bacterium
GAGGAAGTTCTCCTTGCGGCGGTAGTGCTTCTCGTACTCCCGCCTCTCCGCCCGCCGCCGCCCGGCTTCCTCCAGGCGCTCCGGGTCGGTCGGGCTGGCTTTCAGGGCCTCCACGGCGGCCTGGAGACGGTCCAGAACCTCCGCGGCGGCCCGGTTCTCCGCCCGGAAGGTGTGGACGGGATGGCCGGGCAGGCTCTCCGGGGGGGCCTGCGCCTCCAGCGACTCCCGGAAGACGGCGACGTGGACGTCGCAGAGCCGCTTGATCTCCATCTCCGGGAGGCCCTCTTCAATGAGGGCCTGCTCAATCTGGGCGATCTCCGTCGGGCCGACCTCCCGCAGGAGGGCGGCGAACTCCGCCTTCACCTCGTCCACGCTCCGGCCCTCGTGCAGTTGCCGGATGATGTTCTTCAGGATTTCCCGACGACGGGTGGTGTTGTTGATGTATTCGCTCATGGTCGTGCCTCCGTGGTGCGTGTTGCGTGAAATGAAACGTGAAAAGTGAAACGTGAAAAGTGAAACGTGAAACGTGAAACGTGAAACGTGAAGTTGACTTTTCCTGCATGAGCCGCTATACTGTGAATAGTCCGCAAAATGGGAGAATGTCCGATGAATGCCCTGATTGTCCGCGTTGGAAAGAGAGGGCAGATCACGCTGCCCAGCGCCCTCCGGCGCCGGTTGCGGCTGCAGGAGGGGGACCGGGTCGCTTTTGTTCCCTTCGGCGACCGCTTCCTCCTGCAGCCCTTTGAAAAGACGTTGCTGGACCTGCGCGGGAGCGTCCCGGTGGAGGGCCCGCAGGACCTGGATACGCTGCGCCAGCAGGCCATCGCAGCGCATGCCCGGAGGGTCGGCGCCGATGAGTCCTGAACGGCTCTTCGTGGACGTCAGGCAGAATGTGGACTTCGCCGATGCCTACCACGGGGCCTGGATGCTGGCCCATGGGATAGATACGGCCTGCACGTTTGACCGAAAACACTTCCGCCGCCTGCCGGGTATCACGGTCCTCCAGCCCGGGGGCGACCCCGCGCTGTGACCACCCATAGCCCCAGGGCCAGCAGGAAGAGGCCGATCCCCGCGTCCATCGCCAGCAGGACCGCCCGGGCCGGCAAAGTGCCGGGCTGGCGGAAGAGGTAGAACTGGACGGCCGAGAAGGCCAGGGTGGAGCCCCCCAGTACCCCCCAGCCGACGGCCTGTCGCAACCACCCCCGAACCCCCAGCCGATCCACCACCAGCAGCAGCCCCAGGGCCGCGGAGAGCGTCGCCAGGACGTGCCAGTGGCCCACCGCGAAGGCCCGCTCCCAGGCTGGGTCGCCCGCCCGCACCGCCTCCAGGTTCAGCGCCACCCAGACGCCCGGTACCGTCACCACCAGGTTGACGAAGAGCAGGTGGAAGAGCATCCCGAAGCGGACCGGGTCGGCCAGGAGGGCCCGGAATGCCGGCCGGTCCGGCCGCTCCCGGATCAGCCCCCGCATCCCGTAGAGGGCGACGATCGCCGCCCCGGCCAGCAGGACCACCGCGCCCACGTTGATGATCTTGTGGGCCACGCCCTCTATGACCATCACGCTCCAGGTGGCGAAGGCGGTGAGGGTGGTCCCGGCGATGATCAGCGGCGTCGCGGCCCGGTACGCCCGGCCCGCCAGGCCGACCCGCCGGGCGATCAGGAGCAGCAGGGCCACGTCCACCAGCGTCAGCATGATGTGCAGGTGGGCGATGATCGCCCGCTGGAAGAGGTCGTGCTCGGCCCGCAGGACGTCCTCGGCCAGGAAGGCCGCAAAGCCGTTGCCGAAGTAGGCGCCGGTCGCCCCGCCAATGACGGCGGAGATGAGGGTGTAGAGGGCCATCAGCCAGAAGGCCCAGCGGAGCGCCCCTCCGCTTTCGCTGCGTGGCTCGCTACGAACGGGCGCCCCTCCGCTTTCGCTGCGTGGCTCGTTACGAACAGGCGCCACTCCGCCGGGCGCCCCTCCGCTTTCGCTGCGTGGCTCGCTACGAACGGGCGCCCCTCCGCTGGACGCCACTCCGCTTTCGCTGCGTGGCTCGCTACGAACGGGCGCCACCCCGCCGGACGCCCCTCCGCTTTCGCTGCGTGGCTCGCTACGAACAGGCGCCACTCCGCTGGATGCCCCTCCGCTTCCGCTGCGTGGCTCGCTACGCGCGGCGCGCCAGGGAGAGAGGCCCCACCAGAGGACGGCGCCGGCGTAGAAGGTCAGGCTCAGGCCGACCAGGAAGAGACCGTGGGCGATCCAGCCGGCCCGCAGGTAGGCGAAACTGAGCCCGCCGACACTGGTCAGCAGGTAGCCCGCGGTGACCGTGGGCCGGACCAGGCGGGGGATGCGCTCGTCAAACGGGAGCGCGTCCAGGATCAGATAGACCAGCGCGGCGACGAAGGGGACCGCCAGGGAGTGGTAGAGCATCACGATGCGGCCCACCCGCCCCGCCTCGTCCAGCCCCAGGCGGGCCGCCAGGCCCAGTCCTGCCAGGGGGCCGGTGGCGGAGAGGGGGCTCAAAAGGACCACCAGCAGCGCTTCCCAGGCGACAACGGCCCATAAAAGCCGTTCGGTGGCGGAACCGTTTGGGGTATTACGTACTCCGGGTTTCACAGGTCTTCGGGCCATTCGGGTGCTCCGCATTCCGGGCATTGAATTTCAACGAACATAAGCCACTGCAGGATTTCCCGGTGGATGGCCGGGTTCTCCAGTTCCGGGCTGACCAGCGCCGCCAGAGGGCCCCTGTAGCGGTCCAGGACGAAGACCATCGGCTCCGCTCCAACGGGTTCAGGCAGAAGGGCCGCGTAGGCCTGGCGCACATCGCCCTCCGGGTCGGCCAGCAGTGGGAAGGGAAAGTCCCGTCCCTCTTTCAGGACCGACTCCGCACCGGGCCCGGAAAAGATGGCCAGGATCTGAGTCGCCTGTTCCTCGTACTCCTGCCGGTGGGCAGCGAAATGCTCCAGCGCCCTCCGGCACCCGGGGCTATCCAGACCAGGCAGGAACAGCAAAACCAGATTGCTGCGTCCCAGGTAGTCCGCAGGGGACACCGGCTCTCCCTGGCTGGACGGCAGCCGGAAGGGGGGAGTGGGCCGGTCGCGCTGAATGTGGGAGAAACGAAACCATCTCATCCTGATTGCTCCGTACCGCGTACTGGGTTGAGCCGGGGCCGGACGCCCCTCACGTCTCACGTTTCACGCCTCACGTTTCACGTCTCACGTTTCGCGTCTCACGTTTCACGTCTCACGTCGCACAGTTCACGTCCCTACGCCGCCGCCGGTGCGGGACGCCGCCGCTCCACCACCAGCCCCAGGATGTTCTCCCAGCCCAGGGTGATAAGAAGGTTTGCCAGGAAGGCGAAGAAGCCCAGGGCCATCAGGATGCCGCCCACCCAGGCGACGTTCAGGTAGGCCTGGTAGGGGTTGGGCGGCGGGTAGAGCATCCGCCGCAGCATCCCCTGGGAGCCGGCCATCCCCATCACGTAGGTCATCAGCACCGAGCCGACGACCCAGAGCCAGAAGTGGGCCAGGGTGAGCGTGCGGCTGCGGACCTCCCGGCCGGTGAGCATTGGCACCAGCGCGTAGATGACGGCGAAGAGGAGCATGCTCAGGCCGGTCAGGAGCATCGTGTGGGCGTGGGTCATGATGACCCACTGGGTGTTGTGGAGCACCAGGTTGAGGCCGACGTTGGCCTGCGTCAGCCCCGCCGCGCCGCCGATGATGAAGCCGAAGATGGAGCCCAGGATGAACAGGAGCGGCGGCGTGATCTTCACCGGCCGGGCCTTCCAGATGGTCATCAGCGAGGCGAAGACCGTCAGCCCCATGGTGAAGAACTCGCCCCAGGTGATGATCTGGCCCGAGAGCAGCCGCATCCAGAACGGCTGCACCTGGTCGCCCAGCAGGTGGTGGCTCCACACGCCCAGGGAGACCAGCAGGTCCACCATAATGACCGTCCGCACCACCGATTCCCCAAACAGCCGCCGGCCCACCAGCAGAGGGATGAGCAGGTACCAGACCCCGGCGGTGTAGATGAGGACGTTGCCGTCGGCCACCATGTCCAGCCCCCACCAGAACCAGTTCTTGTAGACCAGGGCATCCACGGCCATGGGGTTGAGGGGGTGGCCGAAGAGGGCCGCCAGCCCGTAGACCAGGATGAGCGCCCCGGCGGTGAGGAGGACGACGGCGTTGATGACGGTGTCTATGGACCCCCGCGCCACGGCAACGATGAAGACCGGCAGGCCGTTGTAGTCCAGCGGGACGGCCGTTTTGTCCTCTTTGCCGAAGAGACGCAGCAGGCGCGGGATGCCGAACGCGGCCCGCAGGAACTGCCCGAAGGTGTACGATCCGGGGTTGCTCCTGGAGAGGACGGTGCTGAAGGTGTTGAAGGAGAAGAGCAGGATGTTGACCATAATCACGGCCGCGCCGATGGTGAAGGGGATGGTCCCCACCAGCGGCACCCGGTCAAAGGAGACGGGCAGGGGCCAGTAGAGAGTGTAGAGGGAGTTGAAGAGGGCGAAGAAGCCGGAGAGCCAGCAGAGCAGGACGCCCCCCGTCTGGAGCCAGAAGTTGACCGGGACCAGTTTCTTGTGGCGGATCTCCTTCTGGAGCAGATAGGGGACCAGGAAGTAGAAGGCGCCCATCACGGCCATGTAGGCGAAGCCGTAGACGCCGACGATGGGGTGGACGGTCATCATCCCGTAGAAGAGTTCGGCCTCGGTGGGTTCATGGTCGGTGATGCGGATGGCGTTGAGGGCGCGCTCAAAGCCCGCCAGCGCCTCCGGCGCGGCCATATGGGTGCGCATCAGCACCCCTTCAAAGCCGGTCATCGCCAGGAAGATGAGGGCGACGACGGCAAAACGCAGGGTCCACTTTTCGTTCCAGCCCATTGTAGCACCTCCCTGGATAGTCAGACAACTGCTCGCAGTTGTCCTACGGCGTCACCCGGATCGCGTCGGGGACGAACATCTCCGGATGGCGGGGCCCGGAGTATTCGGTGGAGCGGACGTCGTAGGAGCCCGGGTCGTCAAACCGCCAGATGATGCGGTTCTCGTACCCCGGGACCACCTGCATCTGGAAGACCATCCGGCCATCCTTCCGGAAGACGCCGAAGCCGTAGGTGACGTCGGTGCTGGTGGCGACGAACTCCACGAACTCCCCGGCCTTCACCTGGATGCCCCCGGACGGGAGACGGATCTGGTAGTCCCCGAACTCCACCCGGACCTGCTGCTGAGGGGTGGGGCGGGCCCAGAGGATCCACTTCTGCCAGGGCACCAGTGGCGAGAGGGTGACGGCGTTGACCAGCAGGAAGACGGCCACCAGCACTCCCAACCAGATGCGCTCTTCCCGGTCCATCGCTACCCTCCTTTTTGCCGCACTTTCGCGGCGAAGTAGAACATAAAGAGGATGACGGCGACGACGAAGGCCGTGTAGGCCCACCAGATGGTTTCGGTTATATACATTTTGCACCTCCTCCTGTTTCATTTCAGGGCGTCCGGCCCGGCATCCCATCCTATGCCAGTAGCGGAGTATCCGTAAGTTTTATCATCGCATTACCAGCGGCAGGTAGAGCCGATACCGGCAGCGGCTTTCCGACCGGGTCGCCGGAACCGCGCTCGGAAACTCCATCGTTCCAGCGGTCAGGGAAACCGGACTGCTGTCCGGCACGAACGTCGATACGGCGATCGTCGGTGTTGTCGTCCCGGTGACCACAGGGACCGTGTTGCACTCGCTTTCGCCCGCCGCATCGGTCCGCACGACATATATGTCATCACGGGCGGTGGGGTCCGGCCACGTATCGCCCGCCAGGAGAAAGCCCCCATCGGCGGCCATTACCGCCGTGGCGATCCCTTCGCCTCCTCCGCCGTCATAGGTCCGGCTCCACTGGACGTTCCCCGCCCCATCGATCTTCATCGCATATGCATCAAAACCCGAACTGGAAACATAAGTCCTGCCCGCCAGCAGAAAGCCTCCATCCAGGGTCCTCACCACGGCCGCGCCCCCCTCATCCAGGACGCCGGCTCGTCCGTAGGTCCGGCTCCACTGGAGGTTCCCCGCACTATCCAGTTTCACCGCCAGTATATCGTCGTCCTCCAGGTTCCCGTTCACCCCAACCACGGCGGTCCCCACCAGCAGAACGCCCCCGTCGGATGTGGCTGTCATACTCCCCAGGCTAACGCTTCCGAAGCTGGGGTTTGTTAACTCCCAGCCCTGCTGACCCGTTCCATCCGCGTTCAATTTCAACAAGATAATGGAATAGGTATACTGGCCTGTCCGATAGTCGTAGACGGTTCGGTTTCCTCCTAGAAGAAATCCCCCATCGGAGGTCTGAACCGCGGAAGACAGGAGCGCTCCTGTTCCTCCGTTCGGGTAGTAAAAGACCCCATAGGTGCGACTCCACTGCACGCCGCCCGAGCCCTCTAGTTTCACCACCAGCGCCTGGGCAGGAGAGGGGTAGCCAGACGAAGTGCTGCCCACCAGCAGAAGACCGCCGTCGGAGGTGGCCAGGAGGGGTCCTGCTCCCTCATTTGCGTTTCCATCGTAGGTTTTGGCCCACTGAACGTCTCCGTTCGCGGCGATCTTCACCAGGTAGATGTCGCCCTGGGTGGAGCCAGCCAGCCAGAAACCCCCATCGGTGGCGGCTACGGCACCGCCAGTCCACGCGTTCCCACCCCCATAAGTCCGGCTCCACTGCACATCCCCGGCGGCGTCCACCTTGACGACGTAGGGATACGAGGGAAGAGTCCAGGAAACCGCCCCAAT
>DAOUBO010000313.1:0-2203 GCA_034432695.1 Anaerolineae bacterium
GGGGGTCGGGGCCTGCCCGGCCAGGAAAGCCCGCGGGTTCGGCCGGGCCCGCCTGGAGGTGACCGGAGTGGACGAGCCCCAGGGCGTCATCGCCCTGCGCGATGGCCGCCGCCAGACCTTTTCCACCCTGGCGGGCCTCTCCGACGCCCTGGACCTGCTCTTCGGCGTCCGCGGGTAAGGAGAACTGGACTCTGGATAAACTGCCGGGATGTAGGCCGAAATGCATTTCGGCCTGCAACTGCCCCCATCCACCGATGCCGGTGGGCTGATAGGGCCCACAGAGGGGATAGGGGCCGATCGTCTGCGCGTTTCGCTTCAGTTTATCCAGAGTCCGGAAGATCGGATGGCTCATCCGACCGGCAGGTCGGAATTGTAGTTGACTGGCCAGCATGTATTTAGGAAGGAGGAAGACGTGGCAGAAAGTCGCACCATCTACCAGCAGCAGGTGTATTACGCTCTGGCGCTGGACCCGGTTCATGTCGGCAGCGGGGAAATGCAGATCGGCCGCGTGGACCTCCCCATCATTCGGGACGCGGCCAACTCTCTTCCCAAAATCCCGGCCACCAGCCTGGCGGGCGCGTCTCGCACCTACACTGCGATGCACTACCCGGATAAGTTCCGGCGCCCGGTCAAAATCGGCAATATGGTCGGGTATGCCAGTTGTGCCGACCTGACTGGCCCGACGGGCAAGCGGGACGGCGCATGTGGCCACGTGGACTGCCCGGTCTGCATCCCCTACGGCTTCGTCCAGCCGGGGGGCCGGACCTCGCCCAGCATGGTCCAGTTCTTTGACGCCTTTCCCCTCTTCTTCCCCGCACCTTCTATGCTGGGAACGGTCTGGGTGACATGCCCCGAGCGGCTGGGGGATCTGATCCGGGCGGGCGCGCTGACCGCAGCGGATGTGGATATCCGCCTCCAGCCCAACAGTTACCGGCTCCAGACGGGGCTTCTATCCAACCGGCTGAACCTGGGCTGGCTCCTGCTCCCCGTCGCGGTCCAGGCCTCCCCTCTGACCGCCTCGGGCCTGGCGAAACTGAAGGCCGCCCATATGCCGGAGGAGATCCTCTCCCGGCTGGTTCTGGCTCCCGACGAACTGTTCATCCAGGTCGTCAACAACAACCTGGAGGTCCGCACCTCCACCTCCATAGATCGGGAGACAGGCGCAGCCCTCACCGGCGCCCTCTATACCTATGAGGCCATCCCGCGCCTGACCGTCTTCGCTTTCCAGGTCGTCTACAAAAACCCGCGGGACTTTCTGCTGGATGGTCAGCCTATCCCGCAGGACCTCGCATGGGTGCGGGAGCAGGTGGAGAAAGGGTTAAAATATCTGGAATACCTGGGTGTCGGCGGCATGAACAGCCGGGGCATGGGCCGGCTGCGCATCCTGAATCTGGGGGAGGGTTAGGCCATGGGTATCCAGCAGACTGTGGAAAATCTGGACTTCTACTGCGCGGACTACGCCCGCCGTCTGGTGGACAGTCTGAAATACGAGGAGCGCGTCAGCAGCGAGGAGATCAACCACACCCTCTCTCGCTTCCTGAATATCCTCCACGTCAACGGCCTGTACGCCTATATCCTCTACGTCCTCTGGAAGCGCTACAGCGGTTCGCCGATGGAGCGAAAAATCGCGGCGAGGGTGGACTCTATGCTGATCGGCGAGCAGGGGGAGCCGAGCCTCCTGCGGCTGGAGATCATCGGCCTGCCCGTCGCAAAAGCGAGGGACGCGCTGGAGGTCGGACGGGAACTGGCGCGCGACCTGCAGAGCCTCTTCCTGGCCAAGGAACTGCTCACCCGAACGCTGACCTACGCCCGCCTCCAGACCCGCACACCTGTGTAGACCCTCAGGGGGTGTGGAGCCCTTTCCGATCGCAGCGCAGGCCGCCAGGCCGGGAGTTGCAGGCCGACAGCCTGCGCTGCGTGAGCCTTTCTGTTCGCAGGACGGCACGGAACGAGGCGGAGCGCCCCCGACGCCCCTTCGCTTTGCCTCCTGGCCGGGATGTCGGCCGAAATTCCATTTCGGCCTCTGGATAAACGCCGGGATGTAAGCCGCCGCTGTTCGTAGTCGCTGTTCGCAGTGCGGCACGCAACGAAGTGAAGTGCCGCCACGCAACAAAGTGGAGTGCCCGCTGTTCGTAGCGCGACTGTTCGTAGTGCGACGCAACGAAGTGGAGTGCCGTTTTCAACGCCACTCCGCTGCACTTCG
>DAOUBO010000314.1:0-3436 GCA_034432695.1 Anaerolineae bacterium
TCCATCCGCGTTCATCCGCGTCCCAAACAAAATTCGCCGGAGTCCAGTTTGTAATTTCCTGGCGCTCTTTGCGCCCTCTGCGGTTTTTGAATGTCGCAAAATCCTGCGCTACGCTACATGGGTAGGAACGAAAGGAGGGGAGATGAAGATCGTCGTCCCGGGTGGAGCGGGAGATATGGGCAGCCAGGCCGTGGAGACGCTGGCTCGTTGCCCCGACGTCCGGCAGATCACGATCGCCGACCGGAACGTCGCTGGGGCGGAGGCGCTGGCCCGCCGCCTGGCCGGAGCCGGCCCCAGGATCGTCGTCCGGCCGATGGATGCCCGGAACCACGCCGACGTGGTGGAGGCCCTTCGCGGCCACGACGTCGCCGCGTCGGCGCTGGGGCCCTTCTACCGCTTTGAGGCCCCCCTGGTCCGGGCCGCCATAGAGGCGGGGGTGGACTACGTCAGCATCTGCGACGACTGGATCGCCGCACAGCGGGTAATGGACGAACTGGACGGCCTGGCCCGCCAGCGCGGCCGCCGGGTCATCATCGGGCTGGGCACCAGTCCGGGGCTCTCCAACCTGGCGGCGGCATACCTGGCCCGGCAGATGGACCGACCCCTTCGGATGACGGTCACCGTCTATCAGCCGCCCGAAGCGGGGCATGGGATGGCCGTCCTGCAGCACGTCCTGTTCATCTACGGCGGCCCCGCACCGGTCTGGCGGAACGGGCGGCTGGAGATGGTGCGGGCCGGGGGGATCGCCCGCGAGGTGGAGTTGCCGATGGTTGGTCGGATGCGGGTCTGGAACGCGGGCCACGCGGAACCGGTGACGCTCCCCCGCCACTTCCCGACTCTGGAGGAGGTCACGTTTCTGATGTCGGTGGGGGCGTGGACCCGCCTCTTCCTCTGGCTGGGCCGCCTGCGCCTGACGGCGACGCCGGAGCGGATAGACCGGGTGGCGAACGTCCTGGCCCGTCTGCTCCCGACGCCGAAGGAGGGGGCGCCGGAGCCGCCTGGCGCGCTGCGGGTGGACGTGGAGGGCGTCCAGGCGGGTCGGCCCGTCCATCGGATGCTCTGCGGGGTCGGGCAGATGCGCCCGGCGACGGGGGTGCCGCTGGCGCTGGGAGCGGTGATGCTGGCCCGGGGAGAGGTGCTGACGACGGAGGGGGGCGTCTACGGGCCGGAGGCGGCGGTAGACCCGGTGGCGCTCCTGCGGGGGCTGCGGGAGGAGACGGGCCTGCAGGCGTATACGGATGTGGCGATGACTCAGCCGCTGGAGGTGTAATGCAAGGTCGCCTCAAAGGGCCGTGATTTCAGGCACTCGTTCGTCCTCATATTTCTCAATGAGCACGCCGATGACTTCCATCAAAGAGGCCAGCGGGTGATCCTCTTCTTCGCCCACGATGTCAATCAAGGCATCCAGAAGCCGGACCAGCCGCTGGTATTCGGACTCGTTATGAGGCACAAATACCAGCGAGGACAACGCCGGCCAGACCGTTTGGGCCGTTTGGACTTCTGTGACCATAGTTATTCTCTCCACTTGCCTTTATCGTACTCTTCGTGAGTCAGCACTGCGCGAATATAGACCTTTTGCCGATTATAGTGAATCGCCGCGATCAAACGAGCCTTGCCGCCACCAATGTTGAATACAGTCAGGTTACCCACCTGATCCGCACCTGGGAAAACGGCTCGCAATTCCGCGAAAGACCGAAATTGTCCCGCTTTCATCAACTTGTACCAGCGCTGGAGCGCCGGTTTGACATCGGGGTGCTTCTCTGCAAATTCGTTCAAACGTTTGCGGGTAATGATGTGCATAGAGTGCTGGCCGTTAACTGTGTCTATCTGTGTCACTGAAATTATACTTCAGCGCTCAGGGACGTCAAGCATCCCTGCATTCAAGACTCAGGAGGCACTATGATGGACGACTTCTCTCTTCACGGCAAAGTTGCACTGGTCACCGGCGCCTCGCGCGGCATCGGGCGGGCGGTTGCGCTGCGCCTGGCCCGCGCGGGGGCGCGGGTCGTCGTCTGCAGCCGGAAATGGGAGAACGTCGCGCCGGTGGCGGAGGAGATCCGCGCCGGGGGCGGCG
The DNA here is from genome assembly GCA_034432695.1 of Anaerolineae bacterium. Lineage (GTDB taxonomy): Bacteria > Chloroflexota > Anaerolineae > B4-G1 > DUEL01 > SpSt-77. The sequence continues at coordinate 2,075 of DAOUBO010000314.1, forward strand.
AGGCGCTGGCCGTGGAGGCCCACGTCGGCCACATGGAGCAGGTGGAGGCCCTGGTGGCCCGCGCGCTGGAGGCCTTCGGCCGCATAGACATCGCCGTCAACAACGCTGCCACCAACCCCCACTTCGGCCCCATCCTCACCGCCGACGAGGGCCAGTGGGACAAAATCCTGGATACCAACGTGAAGGCGGCCTTCCGGGTGGTCAGGGCCGTCGTGCCGCATATGCAGGCCCAGGGCGGGGGCAAGATCATCAACATCGCTTCGGTGGCCGGCCTGCGGCCATCGCCCGCGATGGGCGTCTACTCCGTCTCCAAAGCGGCGCTGATCATGCTGACCCAGGTCCTGGCGGTGGAACTGGCCCCGTCCAACATCCAGGTCAACGCGGTCGCGCCCGGCGTCATCCGGACCCGCTTCAGCCAGGTCCTCTGGCAGACGCCCGCCCTGGCGGAGCAGATCCTCAAAGGCACGCCCGCGGGCCGCTTCGGCGAGCCGGAGGACGTCGCCGGAGTGGTCCTCTTCCTGGCTTCCCCGGCGTCCGACTACATCACCGGTGCCGTCTTTGTCGTGGACGGCGGGATGAACGTTGCCTCGGCGCTGTAAGCCTGGGCAGGCTTCGGGAGGGGAAGATGGACGAAGGCCTGATGCAGGCCCGACAACGGTGGGAGGAAGAGACCCTTCGCCCGACGCTGGAACGGGCGCCAGAACGGCAGGACCAATTTGAGACGCCCTCCGGCATCCCGCTGGACCTGATCTACACCCCGGCGGACGTGGAGGTGGACTACCTGCGGGACCTGGGTTTTCCTGGCGAATACCCCTTCACCCGCGGCGTCCAGCCGACGATGTACCGGGGTCGGCTCTGGACGATGCGTCAGTACGCCGGGTACGCCACCGCGGAGGAGTCCAACGCCCGCTACCGGTACCTGCTGGCCCATGGCCAGACGGGCCTCTCCGTCGCTTTTGACCTGCCCACCCAGTTGGGCTACGACGCCGACGATCCCCTGGCCTCCGGCGAGGTCGGCAAAGTTGGCGTCTCCATCAGCAGCCTGGACGACATGCGGGTCCTCTTTGACGGCATCCCGCTGGACAAAGTCAGCACATCTATGACCATCAACGCTCCCGCCGCCATCCTGCTGGCGATGTACATCGCCGTCGCCCGGGAGCAGGGGGTGGACCCGAAGCGGCTGGAGGGAACCGTCCAGAACGACATTCTGAAGGAGTATATCGCGCGCGGCGCTTATATTTTCCCGCCCCGTCCTTCCCTGCGGCTGGTGACCGACCTGATGCGGTACTGCGCGGCCGAAGTCCCCCGCTGGAACACCATCAGCATCAGCGGCTACACTCTCCCGGAGGGCGGGGGCCCCCC
>DAOUBO010000315.1:0-11374 GCA_034432695.1 Anaerolineae bacterium
CGGCTTGCGGAGAGCCCGAGGCGCGGCCAGGACGCGGCGCGGGCGTCCCGGCGAGGGAATTGTAGCACAACGCCCGCCCGCCGTCAAGGTGAGGCGGGCGATGTGCTTTGGGGCGCAGGCTGTTTCGCCTTTTCCGCTCGGTATGTCTCGCTTATGCGGAGGTGTCCGATGCCTAATCCGTTACCCTACCTCGCACCGGTTTTTGATCTTCTGGGCACGAACCTGAAAATTCTGCCTGCCACTGGCGGTGCGGTGGAGGAACTCCAGCATCCTGACGCGGATGAGATTGAGGACATGCTATTGAACCGGGAGGTAGGCGAGATTACCAACTTCGCCGAAACTCCCACCCCATCCCCCGCTAATCTCTATCGGCCCACACCGCCTCTTCCACGGTCAGAAAAACACCTCTTCCGCTTCTTTATTGACGGCTCTTTGCGCACGTATTATTTGGGCACTGGCCTGGAAGGACAGCGCTCGTTCCCCATCCAGATGGCCCAGATCGGCGCAGCCGTTATGGTTCGCCACGACGATGGCCGGGTCAGTTGCCTGAAAATCCAGCACAAGGTACTGCTTCTGGTACCTACAGGGCAATATGGCCTTTCCGACACCCTCTGGCAACAGTTGCAGCGCCTCCAAACCCCGGACGGCCTCTTTGAGGTTGTGGACATCACTGCGAAGACCCCCCTGACCCCGCGAGAACCCGGTGAAGAGGACCTGCGCACCCGCGCTGGTGGGGTCGCCCGTCACCGCATGCATCGGCTGGAAGTGGAACTCATCCAGGCCACGGATGTTAAACGAAGCGAGGACGCCTGGTTGATCCTGGATGGTGCGGTCAAACTGGACGACTTCATCAAGGCACCCTACCTGATCGGCGTGGCGAAGTCATTCCGCAAAGACCCTCAATTCCGCTTCGGGGGAGGGCGGAGCACTGCCCGCCGGGACATCACCTCCATTCTGGCTGGATTGGAGTTCGCACACCGTACCGTGGCCTTCAGTGCTTATAATGGCAAGGTGGCTTTCTGGTACGTGCGCCTGCGCCCCCAGGAGGAACTGGACTACCCCCTGATGGGCGTGGTCAAAGTAGAACTGCCCCGGCCGGATGGCTCTCCGGTAGACGCAGACCTGGCCGACCTGATCTCTCGCGCCCTGGTCGCGGAGCGAAATGTGACTCCCTACGGCCGGGACCGGCGCTGGCACTGTCATCTCTACCCCATCTTTCTGGCCGAACAGACTATCAAAAACCGCTTTTACTCCCAGCAAGTGCTGATGGGAGCCATTCGCTGGCCCAAACCCACACCATAAAACCAGGAGGTAGGACGATGGCCGAAGAAGCCCCCAAGCCCCCCGTCCGTCAGCCTATCGGTCGTACTTCCGCCACCGAGCGGGACCCCATCACCTCGGACAAGTTCCGCTTCTGGCTCCCGCCGGAAACCATTGTGAATCCCTTTGATATCGTCGTCGTGGACCAGGTCAATCAGCCGGGTCAGCCCCCCAGCAAGACCTACGGCCTGGTGACCTCGCTGGAGCACCGCACCGATGCCCCCAACGACCTGGCAAACTTCATCTCCAGCAACTTCGGCGAACTGAGTGAGGAGCCTAATACCCCGCGCCAGGGCACGACGGTCGCCTTCGTCAACGTTCTCAGTAACACTGCCGACATCTATATGCCGGTGCCCAGTGAGCGGCTGGTCTACTTCGCTGACCCTGAGGGCATCCAGCAAGCCCTGGGGACCGATGCCCTGCTTCGGGACCGCCCCCATGATGCCATCCCTGCCGGGCTTATTCAGATGAGCAACGGCGCTTCCGCAGTGGCCTATCTGGACCGCCGCTACGTCCTGGGCCCAGAATCGGCTCACGTGAATATCTCCGGGATCAGCGGGTTGGCCACCAAGACCTCGTACGCGATGTTCCTGATCCAATCCATCCTGCAGAAGGCGCCGGACCCGGAGAAAATCGCCGTCATCATCCTCAACGTCAAGCAGGCCGACCTGCTGCAGATTGACCGCCGTCGCGACGACCCTTTGCCCCCGGAGCAAATGGAGTTGTGGGAAGCGCTCGGCCTGGAACCCCGGCCTTTCCAGAACGTCCACTATCTTCTGCCTCGCGGTCAGAACGGCCAGGCTAATTCCTATCCGCCTGTGCCTACGATTCACACCCTCTACGCCTATGACCTGGAGGGTACGGCCGATAAACTGGACCTGCTCTTCAGCAACGTCGCCGACCCCAGCGGCACGATGGAAGGTATCTACGGCGAGATCATGACCGGCATCACTGGCAGAGACGCCGAGTTCAGCCATGTGCAGAGTTGGACTCAGTTGTTAGACTTCCTGCGCGAGAAACAGAGCGAGAAGGGCCGCTGGCGAGGTATGTTTGCCGGCTCGTCCATCGGCGCCTTCCGCCGCCATTTGCGCCGCATCGTCCAGACCCGCCAGACCGGCATTTTCGTCCAGAGCCGTTCCCGCAATGAGCGATTGCTGAGCGATGTGCTGGTCAACATCAAGGGCGGCCACACCTACGTGGTGGACATCGCCAAACTGGCCGACGACGAGCAAACCCTGGTCTTCGGGGACATTCTGCGTACCGTCTACGCGGTGAAAGCAGAAGAGGCCGAGAACCGGACCGAGGAGACGCCAGTGCCGGAGAAGGTCATCATCTTCGTGGATGAATTGAACAAGTATGCCCCCAGCGGGCCGAAGGCCTCGCCCATTACCCAGCAGGTACTGGACGTGGCCGAACGGGGCCGCAGCCTGGGCGTTATCCTGATTTCCGCTCAGCAGTTTATGAGCGCCGTCCACGAACGGGTGACCGGTAACTGCGCCACCAAGATTCTGGGCCGCACCGGCTCTGCCGAAGTGATGCAGCCAGATTACCGCTTCCTGGAGCAAGACCTCAGGATGGCCGCCACCCGCCTGAACAAGGGCGAGTTGCTGGTCAGCCACCCTGTCTACCGCCAACCGGTGAAGGTCATTTTCCCGTTGCCCGCTTATCGCCAGGAGCAGTCGTAACATGCCCTACACGCCCACCGAACTGGAAGCGCTGGTCCGTCGGCGCGCGCCGGAGATCGCCCGCGACATCCAGGCCGCTGCTGCCCGTTCTTCTAACGAAGCCGACCTGGTGGCGGAGGTGGAGCGTATCCTGGGACGCTTCGCCCAAAACTTTGACATCAGCCTGCGCCTGGAGCGCGAGCGCACTCTGATCAACGGCCGTGCTGACGCTGTCTATAACCGCTTCGTGGTGGAGTACGAACCGCCAGGCAGTTTGCGCAGGGAGCGCAACGCCCGCCCCAACCAGCATGCCGTGGAGCAGGTCAAACGGTATATGGAGGGGCTGGAGCGGCTGGACCGTCACCGCAAGGAGCGGCTGGCCGGCGCCGTCCTGGATGGCTACTTCTTCATCTTCGTCCGCTTCCGCGAGGGCCACTGGCACGTGGATGACCCCGTGCCCGTCTCCCCCCACTCCACCGAGACCTTCCTGCGCTATCTGCTCTCCCTTTCTACAGAATTGGCCCTTACGCCGGAGAATCTGGTACGCGACTTTGGCGAGAATACGGTCGTCAGCCGGATGGCTGTCTCCGCTCTCTATAACTCCCTGCGCGCCAGTTCCCACCCCCGGGTCCTCACCCTCTTCCACCAATGGCAGCGCCAGTTCAGCGAAATCTGCGGCTACGAAGAAGGAAGCGCCCGGCTGGACTTGGCCGGACTGGCGCGCTCCTACGGCATACTCCCCTCTCCCAGGGTTGGGAGAGGGGCCGGGGGTGAGGGCCCCAGCGCCCTGCACCTCTTCTTCGCCATCCACACCTATTACGCCATCTTCATCAAGTTGCTGGCCGTGCAGATTGCCCACTACTATCTGATGCCCAAAGTGGGTACTGGCCTGGCTCAGGTGGCCTCGGCGGATACGGAGAGCCTGCGCGCCTACCTGCGCAAGATGGAGCGGGGCGGCGTCTTCGCCGACTTCGGCATCAAAAACTTCCTGGAAGGGGACTTTTTCGGCTGGTACCTGGATGTCTGGGACGACGGAGTAGAAGAGGCCCTGCGGCGCATCATCGGCGACCTGGCCAACTACTCCCTGGTCACGCTGGACGTGGACCCCGAAGAGACGCGCGATCTCCTGAAGCAACTCTACCAGAACCTGATGCCGAAGCGGCTGCGCCACGACCTGGGCGAGTACTACACCCCCGACTGGCTGGCCGAACGACTCTTGAACCAGTTGGGTGTGGACGGCGACCCCGGCAAGCGGCTCCTGGACCCGGCCTGTGGCTCCGGCACCTTCCTGGTGCTGACCATTAAGCGCATCCGCCAGTATGCCGAAGAGAAGATGCTGCCCGAGGCCGACGTACTGGAGCGAATCCTGCAGAACGTCGTCGGCTTTGACCTGAACCCGCTGGCGGTCATCTCCGCCCGCACCAACTATCTGCTGGCCCTGGGCGACCTGCTCCCGCACCGCCGGGGCGAGATCAGCATCCCCGTCTACCTGGCCGACTCTATCCTGACCCCTACCGCCGGACAGGACCTTTTCACCCGCCACGCCTACAGTTTCAACACCGCCGTGGGCCGGTTCAGCGTGCCCCGCTCTCTGGTGGACGCCCGCTACATTGACCAGTTGGCCGACCTGCTGGAGGAGTGCGTGGGCGCGGGCCTGACGCCAGGTCAGTTCCAGGCCCGTCTCCTGCGAACATTCCCGCTGGACCCGGACCGGGACGCTGCTGAAATAGGCGTGGCGCTGAAACTCTACGAGCAACTGCTGGAATTGGACCGCCAGGGGATCAACGGCATCTGGGCGCGCATCATCAAGAACGCCTTTGCGCCGCTGTTCCAGGGCCGCTTTGACTATGTGGCCGGCAATCCCCCCTGGGTAAACTGGGAGAGCATGCCCGACGAGTATCGTCAGGAGACGAAAGCCCTGTGGGTCTACCACGGCCTCTTCCCCCACGGCGGGATGGACACCATCCTGGGGAAAGGTAAGAAGGACATCTCCATGCTGATGACTTACGTGGCAATGGACAAATACCTGAAGGACAACGGGCGGCTGGGCTTCCTCATCACCCAGAGCGTCTTCAAGACGGCCGGAGCCGGGCAGGGCTTCCGTCGTTTCCAACTGGGCGACGGCACGCCCCTGCGCGTGGTCCACGTGGACGACATGGCCGACCTGAAGCCCTTTGAGGGCGCCAGCAACCGCACTGCCATCGTCATCCTGGAGAGAGGAGCGAAGACAAAGTACCCGGTGCCGTACTCCCACTGGTACAAACCGGACGGGGGCAGTGTGATTCCAGAGGACCTGACCCTGGAGGAGATTGTCCGGGAAAAGGTCGCCGCTTATTGCCAGTTCGTAGCGTGGCCGGTGGATGAGAACGACCCCACCTCGCCCTGGATCACCGGCCGGCCGCGGGCACTGAAAGCGGTGAAAAAGGTGCTGGGGACTTCAGATTACCAGGCCAAGGCTGGCGTTTGTACCTGGCTCAACAGTGTTTACTGGCTGGAGATCATCGGACGACGGCCGGATGGGCTGGTGGTGGTCCGCAATATCACCGAGGGTGCCAAACGGGAGGTGGAAGACGTTCAGGCGGTCATTGAGCCGGACCTGCTCTATCCGCTCCTGCGGGGGCGGGATGTGAAGCGGTGGCAAGCCGCACCCTCGGCCTACATCCTGATGGTTCAGGACCCGGAGAAGCGGCGAGGTTATGACGAGGACTGGTTGAGCGTACAATACCCCAAGACTTATGGCTACCTCAAACACTTTGAAGCGGAACTGCGCAGCCGCTCGGGATACCGGCGGTACTTCCGGGAGACCGACCCTTTCTACTCTATGTTTGATGTCGGCGACTACACCTTCGCGCCGTATAAGGTGGTGTGGCGGGAGCAAGCGGCAAGGTTGACCGTCGCAGTAACAGAACCATCTAAATGGAAGGTTCCGGTTCCTGACCACAAGTTGATGCTGGTAGGTCTTGAAGATAGAAGCGAGGCTCATTACATATGTGCGGTCCTGAATTCATCACCAGCTCAATTTGTCGTGCTCTCTTACGGAGTAGCTGTCCAGATGGATACTCATATACTGGAGAACGTGCGCATCTCCCGTTACGACCCCGCCAACCCCACACATCGCCAACTGGCCGCTCTCTCTCAGGAGGCACACGAGGCGACGGCGGCGGGGGATGTGGCGCGGGTGCGGGAGATAGAGGCGGAGATAGACCGGCTGGCGGCTCAACTCTGGGGGCTTACGGAGGCAGAGTTGCAGGAACTTCGGGAGAGTTTGGAGGAACGATGAGGCAGGAACAGCAGCAGGGGTCACAGGGGGAAGATATCGTCTCTGCGTTTGCTGAACAACTTCAGCAGGCACTGGCACAGGCTCTTGCTCCTTTACGAGAAGACCTGGCCCGCCAGTTATTAGAGCCAATGCAGGCAATGCTCGCCCAAACTTTGGCTCCTCTGACAACACAACAGCGAGAACTACTTGCGCAAACCTTCGCTACTGTAACCGAGCAGCTGGGCCGCCAGTTGGCAGAATTGGCGAGAGAAGTCGCTGGGCCGATAGAACAGAAAGTCATTGAACTGGATGCCCCGGAAATAAAGCCGGTTTTCACTCAGGCCGGTTTTTGGATCACCCCTTCAATGCCGATAGCCATCCTATTGGAAATCAAGGGCCTGGGTGAACAAGGGACGCTGAGTCCATGTACGGTGAAGCAGCTCATTCTTGAGCGATACCGTGAACATAATTGCGCTCTCTTGAGAAATATGGTTGATGAATGGCATGAGAATCCCCTGTTTACCCCACGCATGAGGATTTTTCAGGATGCTTTGGAGGCTCACATTGCAGGAAAGTATACCCTCTCAGTGCCATCACTGCTTCCTCAGGCTGAAGGGATCGCTGCCCGTGTCGCTGGCAGGCTTCCGGGTAAAGATAGCAAAGCGTTGTTCGAAACAGTGGGAGAAAAGATGCCAGATTTCCTGTCCCATTTGATGAAGGAGGCATTGTTGTCATATATCACAGATACAGCCTACAGTTATGTGAACTTCGGCGAATTCGCCGAGTGGTTAGAGCGACGAGGGGTCTCCGAGAAAGAGATTCTCCACCGTCACGCTATCCTGCATGGAGTACAGACAGGCTACGACAGTGAGGAGAATTCGCTTCGCGCCTTCTTGTTGCTGGATGCGCTATCTTCGTTAAAACCTGTCTTGCCCGAAAGGTCATAGATGAGTCCACTGCAAAAAGGCCATTTTACCGCAGAGACCGCAGAGTACTTAGAGCAATTGTAATGAAAACCTCTGCGCTCTCTGCGTCCTCCGCGGTGAGTTTTTGCAGGAGACTCCTATAGATCAGAGGGAGAAAATGGGCCATATCGTTCGTGGTTTTGATATACGCATGTTGCCCGGCGACCCAGCGAACAAGACGGCCCTGCTCATCAACCCGCCCGTCTACGACACCCAGTACTGGGCCGAGTGGTCGCAGCCCTACGGCCTGCTGCGTATCGCTGCCCTTTTGAAAAAGCACGGCTATAGGCGCCGGGAATTGTTTGACTTTATGGAGACATCCGGCCCCAAACGGGTCGTCTCCAAGCGGCGCATCGGCCCCAACGATTCGTTCGCCGAGAAGGACGAGCCCGACCCCCACCCTCCGCCAATCCGCATTGAGAAGGATGGCCAGTACCTGGACCTCTGGAAGTACCACTTTGGCAAATCCTGGTCGGAATTTGAGGCCTGGCTGGATGAGCGCGGCTTTGACGCCGCCCACCCGCCCGATGAGGTCTGGATTTCGGCAATTATGACCTATTGGTGGGAATCGGTGCGCGACCTGGTGGCGCGCTTGCGGCGGCGCTGGGAGAACCGCACCCTGATCCTTCTGGGCGGCATCTATCCCACACTGGCTCCTGAGCATGCCGCCCGCAACATCGCCGCCGACCTCGTCGTCGTGGGCGAGGTAGAGGAAGCCAACGACCTCTGGCCTGACCTCTCCCTCTACCAAAGTCCGCCCACTTATGCCATCGTCACCCCTTCCCGCGGCTGCCCATACGACTGCGCCTATTGCGCTCAGCGCACCATCAACAACGGCCGCCGGAAGGTGCATGTCCGCTCCCCTGAGGACATCGTGGCAGAGATGTATCATCACTACGAAACTTATGGCATCCGCGATTTCGCCTTCTACGCCGATTTCCTGCTGTGGGACTATGAGAGGAACTTCCAGCGCGTCCTGGAACTTCTGGTGGCAGATAGGAGTCGCCCTTTCCGCCTCTACGCGCCGGAGGGATTTGATACGCGCCTGCTCAGCCAGTCTCAGCGGCTGGTGGACCTGCTGAAAGAAGCCCGTTTCCAGAAAATCTACCTGCCCTGTGAAAACATTGATGACCGCTTCCTGGAAACGCTGAACCGTCGCCACGTCCGGCTGGAGCATTTTGTCCGGGCTGTACGGATGTGTGAGAAGGCCGGATTCAGCCTGCGCAATATGGATGTGAACGCCTTCGTGCTCTACGGCCTGCCCGGTGAAACCATAGACAGCGTGGTCAAGACCATTCTGTTCGTTTCCGAAATCGTTGGTTCCATCATCCCGATGCTGTTCACACCGGTACCGTCATCCCGCCTGTACGAACAATATCTCCCTTACTTTCGTCAGCGGGGTTGGGACCAGGACCTGCACATGTTGAACGGCAAACTATATCCCTTCCTGGCCCTCAATGAGGGCTCTGTAGAGGACTACATTGACCTGCAGCGGCTGATGTTCACCCTGAACACCCATTATCGCAGCAAATCGTTTCAGATTTTCGGCCCCACGCGGGTCAGCGCGGCATTCCGGGAGAACCTGACCAACGGGTTTGAGCAATTCATTGAGCAATATCGGGAAAAGAACCGGACTCAGGATCAATTGCCGTAACGTAAGCCGGAACCCATTTCGGTCTACAATTGCCCCTTATGGATACGGCGACCCAACAAAACCCACATCTGTGCCCGCGGAAATTGCCCGACGCGCCAGAGTCGCCAACCCGCGCGCGGTCGTCGTGGTGGACGGCGCGCAGGCCGCCGGACTCTATCCGCTGCCCCTGGGCGACGGCCTGATAGACACGCTGATCTTTTCCAGCCACAAATCGCTCTACGGGCCGTATGGCGTGGCCGGGCTGGTGCTGGCTTCGGACTGGCGGCCCGCGCCGATCTTGTTCGGCGGGACGGGCACCTTTTCCGAGAGCGTGGCGATGCCTGCTGACCTCCCCTCGGCCTACGAGGTGGGCAGTCCCAACATCTGGGCCGTCGCCGGGCTGAAGGCGGCGCTGGAGTGGCTGCGGGTAGGTCGGATTGCCAATCCGACCTGCACGACCCTGCCCGGCGTGACCGTCTACGCGCCGCCGCAAGATACAGGCGCGGCCTGGTGCGGTATCCTGGCTTTCACCGTAGAGGGCATCCCCCCGCAGGCCCTGGAAGCCGCCCTGGGCGCGCGGGATCGCCGTCCGCGCCGGCCTGCATTGCGCCCAGTGGGCCCACCGCTGGCTGGGGACGCTGGCGGAAGGCGGCGCGGTGCGGGTGAGCGTGGGGTGGTTCAACCGCGAAGAGCAAATGGACGCGCTGGTGACAGCGCTGGCATAGAGAATCTTGTTCAAGGAGGTCACCGATGGATCCCAACGTGGTAGACCTGGCGCAAAAGATCGGGGCGTTCCTGCTCCCACTTCTCCCCTACCTGCTCAAAATCGGCGACAAGGCCGCGGAGGAAGTGGGCAAAAAGATCGGCGGCGAGGCGTGGGAGAGGGCCAGAGCGCTGTGGGGCAACCTGACCCGCCAAGAGCGCGTGCACAGGGCCGCCGAAGCCGCCGCCGCCCTGCCGGAGAATCCCGCCATTCAGCAGGGACTGGAGGCCGAGATCGCCCGCGCGCTGGAGGAGGACCCGGCCCTGCGGCGCGAAGTCGCCCGCCTGTGGGGGGAGATCCAGGCCGCCGGCGTGACCGTCACTGCCCGCGGCGAGCGCTCCGTGGCGATCGGCGGGGACGCGACGGGCAGCGTGATCATCACCGGCGACCGGAACACCGTGCAGCAGGGCAAGTACAATGTCAATATCGGTCAGGCGCGGAATCTGTCCATTGGCGATAACGCCAGCATGGAATCCAATTCAGACGAATCGTAGGGCGAAATTCATTTCGCCACACCAGGGTGGATGGAGTTCATCTCGCCCACCTCCAGCAGGAGCGCAATATGGAAGAAAGGGATTTCTGGCAGCAACTCGTGGAACACCTCGCCCAGGGCGACCTGACCGCGCAGGACCTCTCCGCCCTCCGCCGTGCCCTTCTCGCCAGCGGGCAGGCGAATGTCATCCAGATAGGCAAATACAACGTCCACATCGAGCAGGGAGAGAGTATCCAGATTGGCGACCGTATCTATCAGGGCCCCGACCTGGAAACTCTCCGCCGCCTCGTGCGCGAAGTCCAGGAGCAGATCGCCGCCGACCGCTACGCCGCCTCCCTGCAGGAGTACTTCTTCGCCCTGCGCACCTACTGCGTCAACCTGCCCTACCTGACCCTGCACGACATCCGCCCGCCAAAGAACCTGGACGAAGTGTACGTCCCGCTGCGGGCAAAACCCCGCTCCTCCCCAAAGGATAACGCCGATCTGCTGGCGTCCATCCAGCCATCTGAATCCCTCTCGATTGTCGCAGTCTTGCAAAAAGCCGCCACCCCGCACCTGCTCATCCTGGGCGAAGCGGGCGCGGGCAAATCCACCCTCCTGCGCCAACTGGCCGAGCGCGCCTGGGACGACCCGCAGGCGATTGGCCTGAGCCGACCGCACCTGCCCATGCTCGTCCCGTTACGGGTGCTGGCAACGGCAGGCGGCGCGCTGGAAGACCGCCTCGCCGCCGCCCTGAGCAACGAACTCTCCCTGATTGAGCCTCCCCCGTCGGGTTTCTTCCGCGCCTGGGCGCAGCAGATGGACGCTCCCTGGCTGCTCCTGCTGGATGGACTGGACGAAGTCCCCGCCGCGGCGCGCCCGGGACTGATGCAATGGCTCAAGGGGATGCTCCCGCTCATCGGCGCGGGCCGCCTGCTGGTCACCAGCCGTCCCTCTGCCTATGAAGAAGGCGAGTGGGACGAGAAGCGTTTCGCTGCTTACGATATCCAGCCCTTCACCCCGGAGCAGACCCGCGCCTTTGCCGAAAAGTGGTTCGGCGCCGAAGCCTCGGATTTTCTCTCTGCCCTGGAGAACGTGCGCGCCGCCGAGCTGAGCGGCACGCCGCTGCTGCTCACCATCGCCGCCAAAGTGTATCTGCACCGCAAAGAAGAGACGGGCATCGGCAGCCTGCCCGAACGCCGCTCGCAGTTGTACGAAGAATTCATCAACACCTGGCTGAAGGAAGCCGAACTGCGCGGCCTGCGCGCCGAACTGGGCGACGACCTGACCGACCTGGC
>DAOUBO010000316.1:0-1601 GCA_034432695.1 Anaerolineae bacterium
TGGGGGCGCTCCCGGCCCTGGCGGGCCTGGTTCGGGGCGCCAGCCACTTGCCCGGCTGGCGGGCCTTCGTCCGCCCCCAGGGGGCCGGCGAGGACGCGGAGCGGGAAGCGGCCGTCTGCCGGGCCAACGGCAACTTCCGGGCCGTCTACCTGGAGCCGGGGGCGTGGACGGTGCGGTTCAGGTACAGCCCCAACAGCGTCAAGATCGGCGCCTTTCTCACCTTCATCGCCGGGATGGCCCTCCTCTTCCTGGTGGGCCTCTACCTCTGGCGGTTCTTCTATCGGGAGACGGACGAGGCGGATACCGTCCGGCGGGTGGCGAAGAACTCCCTGGCCCCCATCGTCCTGAACCTCTTCAATCGGCTCATAGAGATGGCCTTCGCGGCGCTGATGGCCCGCATCCTGGGGCCGGTGGGGAACGGGCGCTACGCGACCGCCGTCAACATCTACCTCTGGTTTGACATCATCGCCAACTTCGGGCTGGATATGTACCTGATGCGGGAGGTGGCCCGGCAGCGGGAGCGGGCGTGGGAACTCTTCTGGAGCACCAGCACGCTGCGGCTGCTGCTCTTCCTGGGTGCGTTCCCCCTGCTGGGCGGCTTCCTGGCGGCCTGGCAGTCGCTGGAGGCGCCCCTGGCCCGGGAGACGGTCGGGGCGACAGCCCTCCTCTACCTGGGGCTTCTGCCGGGGAGCCTGGCCTACGGCCTGGCCGCGCTCTTCCGGGGCCACGAGAAGCACGAGTACCCCGCCGCGATCCAGACCGTGACCACGGTGATCAAGGTGACGCTGGGGGTTCTGGTACTGGTGGGCGGGCTGGCCATCGTCGGCCTGGCCGGAGCCTCCATTGTGACCAACTTCTGCACCCTGGGCATCCTGGCCGTGCTGGCCTACCGGGCCCTCCCGGCGGCCGGGAAACCCGTCATGCGAAATTGGATTTCGCCTTACCGGGCGATGCTGGCGGAGTCCTGGCCGCTGATGTTCTCCCTGCTCCTGCAGGCGCTCTTCCCCGGCGTCAACGTCCTGCTCCTGCAGCGGCTGCAGGGGGACGCCGTCGTGGGCTGGTACGACGCGGCCCGCAAGTGGGTGGACGCGCTGAACATCATCCCGTCCTTCTTCACCATCGCGGTCTTCCCGGTGGTGGCGCGGCGGGCGGTGGAGGGCCGGGAGGCGCTGCGGGCGGCGTACCGGCTCTCCGTCAAGGTGCTCCTGGCCGTCGCCTTCCCGACAGCGATCCTGGTTTCGCTCCTGGCGACGCCGCTGGTGGGGATCCTCAGCGGTTCGGCCTTCCTGCCCCACGGCGCGGTGGCCCTGCGGCTGATGGTCTGGTCGGTCCTCTTCGGCTGGTTCAACAGCCTGACCAACTACGTGCTCATCGCGCTGAACCGCCAGCGGTACGTCTTTCTGGCCTCCGGCGCGCGGGTGGCCTTCACCGCCGCGGCGAACCTGTTGCTGACGGCGCGCTACAGTTACGTCGCCTCGGCGGGGATCCTCATCGCCGGGGAGGCGCTGCTGGCGGTCCTGTTCGGTGTGGACTTCGGGCGGCAGGTCGGGGCCGTCGGCTGGCGGGGGATGCTGGGGCGGCTGACGCTGGCAGGTCTGGGC
>DAOUBO010000317.1:0-5323 GCA_034432695.1 Anaerolineae bacterium
CAGGCCTGGGCCCTGCAGGTGGTGCTCTACAGGCCGGAAAGCGGTGGCCTGCCCGTGCAGGTGGACGGAGCGTCGGCGGGGCACCGGGCGGGCGCCCCCCGCCCCCCAGCCGGTAAAGCCCTACCGCGACGCGGCCGCCCTCCACCAGAGCGGGCAGGTAGTGGATGTCCAGAATCCCGTCTCCCGGCTTCCACAGAGACGAGGGGAACGCCCCGCCCATGGGCGGCCCGTCCCCCGCCGCGACGAGCGTCCCGGCCGCGTCGTAGAGGTGGACGAAGACGTGGTAATCCCCATCCAGCGGCGCCAGGCTCTGCCAGCACAGGGTCACCCGGGCCCCTTCCCCGTCGGCGGCCACTCCGGCATGGGTCAGCGCCACACTCTCGCCCAGGCGGACCTCCGCGGCCAGACGGTCGGCTTCAGGACAGACGGGCGTCCTTCCGGGCAGGCGCAGTCGCTCAAGAATCAGCCGGTTCCCCGCCGACGCTCCGTCCACCTGCACGGGCAGGCCACCGCTTTCCGGCCTGTAGAGCACCACCTGCAGGGCCCAGGCCTGGGTAGGGAAATCCGCCGGGGGTAGACGAAACCGGTAGCGGTCCCGGATGACCTCCCCGGGCTGCCAGGCGGAGGTGGGGTAATTCCCGTGCCCCGGCCAGGAGTCGTAGGTCCAGCGCAGGGTATCGTCGCCGGGGACGGGGGAGACCAGTTGCAGGGCCATGACGTAGTCGTCGGTGATCGGCGCCGTGGCCTGCCAGTACAGGGTCACGTCCAGAAAGCGCTCCTCCGGTCGGGCGTTCAGGTCGTAGCCCAGGAAGCGAATGGATTCCCCGAAGCGGGCCTGGAGGGGATGCCGGGGGTGGACCGCGCCGACGTCGGCGTATCGGGGCGGGGGGGCGTAGAAGGCGGGCAGGATGCCCGTCCCTACCCAGAGGGCCAGAAGGAATGACAGAATGACCAATGACAGAATGACCAATGACAGAATGACCAATGACAGAATGACCAATGACGGAACGACCAATGAGCGAATGGCCAATGACGGAATGGTTCGTGACAGGACAATGTGGATGCCGAGGGCGAGGAGGATGGCGATGGCCGGAAGGGCGGGAAAGAGAAGGCGGCCGCCGGGGGCCGGGGTGGTCATATTCCATCGGATCCACCCGACCAGCACCAGCAGGAACCAGGCAGCCAGAAAGCCGACGGCCCACCGCTCTGGGGAGCGGAGATGCCGCCATCCCCAGAGCAGACCCGCCGTTCCGAGCCCGGTCAAAAGAATATAGGGGATGTAGAAACCAGCAGGGTAGAAGGAGCAGGGAATCTGTCCCCAGAAGGAGCGGAAGACCAGGCCCGCCTCGTTCCAGGGATAAATCGGCGACCCGCGCAGCCCGACCAGTTCCAGCATCGGAGCCAGCGCGGTGGGGTCACCGTAGAGGCGCCAGTTTCGCCAGAACCACCAGAAGGAGAGGGCCATAGGGATGAAAATGACCAGTGATCCGTGACCAGCAAGAGGGATGAGCGCCTTTTTGAGGTGATCGCGCTCCCGGGCACGCAGGGAAACCAGCAGGATGACCAGGAGGGAGAGGGGGAGCAGGAGCCAGCCGCTGAGTTTGGCGAGC
The DNA here is from genome assembly GCA_034432695.1 of Anaerolineae bacterium. Classification (GTDB taxonomy): domain Bacteria; phylum Chloroflexota; class Anaerolineae; order B4-G1; family DUEL01; genus SpSt-77. The sequence continues at coordinate 1,611 of DAOUBO010000317.1, forward strand.
CCCGCCAGGCCGATCAGGAGGCCCAGCAGGAGCGTGCGTCGGGCCGAAAGCCCCTCCTGAACGATGGAGGCCAGCAGGTAAAGCCCCCACGTGGCCAGCGGGGTAACCAGGTTATCATTGTTCACGCCGCTGGCAACGAAGAGAAATTGGGGGTTAAATGCCGCGATAGCGGTTGCCAGCAGGGCAATCCCAGGGTGCGCCGGAAGGATTCGCCTCGCCAGGGCCCAGGTGCCCAGGACGGTCAGGGCCTGGAGGAGGGTGGACCCGATGCGGAGAACATGGAGCATTCGGAGCGTGCCCTGCCAGGGGAAACGCTCCCGATGAGGATTATGGTAGAAAATGGCCCGATTATCGTAGAGAGACGGAGCATTGGGCCCGCAGGCCACGCGCGGGTTGAACCGGATGTACGTTTCCATATCCCGGGCCTGCAGTCCCAGCAGGCGCACCACCCCGGCGGAGAGCAGATGGTACAGCGGGGGCTGAGAGGCTTCCTGCCGGTAGTGGTATATCTCGGCCTCCGGGGTGCCGTGAACGGGCAGACGGCCCGTTTCAGCAATGTGGCGGATGACTCCGAAATGTTCTATCTCATCCAGATTCTCAAAAGGAGGGACGACCACCCCGTACAGCAGGCCCAGTCCAACGAATGCCAGCAGCAGCGGCAGGACCTCCCAACCGGCTCGCTTCATCCATCCTCCTGGGCGGAGACCTCGTTCGCAGGCGCTATTCTACCCTGATCTGCTCTAAAAGCAAAGTGGGGTTCGGATCTGAGCGGGGGCACCTCTGCCAGTGCATCCTGGCTTAAATCTCCCCCCAGTTTGAGGGACGCCGAAGGCTATAAAAACAAATTTCGTTGCGGCGATTCCGCCACCGCAACGAAAGACAGATCCCCAATCGGTGCCCGCAGCCAGAACGCCGGGCTATTCCACCTCCACCAGATCCACCCGCAGGAGGTGTCCGGCCCGGTCCATCTCCACCGCCACTACCGCCAGCCGGGCGCTGACGTCCCACAGGCCGTGCTCTGCCAGGAACCGTGTGGCAACGGCGGCCATCCGGGCCTGTTTTCGGGGCGTGACGGACTCCTCCGGCAGGCCGAAGTCCCGGCCGCGTCGGGTACGGACTTCCACAAAGAGCCACTCCCGGCCCCGCCGGGCAACGATGTCCGCCTCGCCTTCTGAACAGCGCCAGTTGCGGGCGACGATCTCGTAGCCCCGGCGGCGCAGTTCCACCGCCGCCAGTTCCTCTCCCCGACGGCCCAGTCCCAGGCGCGAACGTCCCATCTCATTCCCCCTGCCGGCCCCGGGCCCGGAGAACCCGCCGATAGCACTCTGCCAGACGGGCGATGACCCGCCGGGCGTCGTACTCCTGCGCCGTCTCGCGGGCGCCGGCGGAAAGACGGGCCCGCAGGTCTTCGTCCTCCGCCAGCCGTGCCCACGCCCGCGCGAAACCCTCCCGGTCATCCGGCGGGACCAGCAGGCCGTTGTACCCATCCCGGATCACCACCCGGAGCCAGGGGACGTCCAGCCCCAGGACCGGAAGGCCTGCGCCCAGCGCCTCCAGCACCGCTGAGGGAAGCATCTCTATCCGGGAGGCGGTGACGCAGAAATCCGCCAGGGCAGTGTAGGCCGACACCTCGTCTAAAGGCACCTGCCCCGCAAAGCGGACCCGGCTGTTGAGGCCGTTCTCCCGCGCCCACGCTTCCAGCCCCCGCCGCTCCGGACCGTCGCCGATCAGCAGGAGGTATGTCCCTTCCAGCGCGGGGTGGGTGAGGGCCTCCAGCAGATAGCGGACGTTCTTCTCGGCGACCAGCCGCCCCAGAAAGAGCGCGACAGGTCGGTCGGCCGGGAGGCCCACCTCCGCGCGGCTCACGGCCCTCTTCGGCGGTTTCCGGAAATCCACCCCCACCGGGATGACCTCAACGGGAATATCCAGACCCAGTTCGGCAAGAAAGGATGCGACGGTCGGCGTGGGGGAAGTGATCGCGTCGCAGTGGGGCAGAAGCCGCCGGAAATAAGCACGGAGGAGAGAACGGGTCGCTGAAAGCGGCATCCGGAGACGGCTTTGCAGAAGCAGGTCGTAGCGGCTGTGGAGGGTCAGGACAAGCGGGATATCGTATCGGCGACTGTAGCGAAGAGCCACCAGCCCGCTGAAAACGGGCTGGTTCGCGTGGAGGATGTCCGCCGTTCGCAACACTTCCAGCGCCCGACGGGAATAGTAGAAATTGAAGTAATAGCCAGGATCGGGGTGGGGAAAGCCGAATGTCCGGGAAACGCCTGGTTCATCTTCCGGAGACGGGGGACCCCAGGTGAAGATGTACACCTGATGCCCCATCTCATCCAGGATGGACCGGCAGAGGGAGATGAAACGGACGATACCGTTCACTCCCGGCCGATAGACGTCGGTCAGCAGGGCGATCCGCATAGGACATCGGCGAGGAGGGCGTGGGGCGAAGTTCTCCGATCAACGGGCAGACTGCGTTGGGTTCACACGATAGACCGTCACAGCGGCCTGGTAATTCAGCGTGGGAAGATAGCCCTGAAGCCAGCGGTTCGGCCCGATCTCAAAAAGGGCCATCTGCTCCAGGCCGAAGAGCGGACTGTTCGTCAGACCAGTCAGGGCCCCGATCTCAAACCACCCGTCCGCCGTCGTCCCCGGCCGGTCGGGGAGAATCAGGCATCGGATGCCCCGGGAGAGCAGGTATCGGTCCATCTCTCCCCGGAAAAACCACTCTCCCACCTCCGGGTCCACCAGCCCGTAGAGGTCCACAATGGGGTGTTCCCCGTAATAGCGGAGGGCGCCGATGTCAAAGGCCGCGCAGGGCTCGCCGGGGGGGATGTGGTCCCGGATGTACCGGGCCGCTGCGATGCGTACCCGTTCCATATGCTCTATGTTGGCGTCGTAGACGTTGTTCCAGAAGATCCCGTTGGCCAGCAGGAGCAGGGCAAGCCCAACGGCCCATACGCGCTGAAGCGCGGGACGGCGGCTCCAGGCCCGCAGCCCCATCACCAGCCCGATCCAGAGAGCGATGTGGTTGACTGCCCCGTAGCGGCTGGCGGTCCCGGGAACAGGGAGGAAGACAGCGTAGCCTGCGTTGTGGAGGACCAGCCAGAGCAGGAAAGCGACCCAGGGCCGTCGGAGCGGGTCGCGGATGGCGGTGGCCCACCGGCGGAGTGACCACGCACGCCGGGCTTCCCAGAGCAGTGGCCCGACCATCCCCACCAGCCCCAGAACGGCCCAGAGGGAGAAGGTGTAATGGGGATTGCCGACAAGGGCCCCGATGGGAAAACGGGGAGGGGGAAGGGTCATTCCCCCCAGGACAAACTCCAGCAGGTAAGCGGTCCAGAGGCCCAGGTAGATCAGAGGGGAAAAACGGGCCAGGTGGTCCAGCACCGGGTTCTGCTCCGCTACAAGGCGGGCGCCCATCGTGGTGGTGAAGTGTTTGCTGATGCCGCTGGTGGGGAGGGGGTAGCCGGTGCGGTGGTAGACGTAGAGGAACCACGGGGCCGCAAGGAGAGCACACAGGAAGCCTGTCAGGAGAAGTTGGCGGGGGATTCGGCGGAGACGCCAGAGGTCAACCAGGGCGATGGAAAGGGCCAGCAGCAGCCCTTCCGGACGGGTGAGGGTCAGAAGCCCCAGCAGAAGGCCCAGCCAGGCGTAGCGGCCGGCCCGGTAGGCCAGGAGGGCCAGCATCCCTATGGCCAGAAAGAGCGACGTCT
>DAOUBO010000318.1:0-1784 GCA_034432695.1 Anaerolineae bacterium
GGCGTCCTGGGGATGGGGATGGCCGCCTATGCGGCTGAACTCCTCACCTTCCTGGTGGGCTTCTGGCTCTACCGGCGCCTGGGCTACAACGCCCGCCTCCTCTTCCTGGCCCACTTTGACTGGAGCATCGTCAAAGAGGCCTTCCGCTTCGGCGTCTTTGAGATGCTGGGGTCCATCGCCTGGGCAGCGGGGCAGGCGCTGGAGATCCTCATCACCCAGACCCGGCTGGTCAACTACAACGAGGTCTGGGGGAACTGGACCCTGGCCCAGAACTTTATCTTCGCCTACAACGTCCTGAACACCCTCTACTCCAACCTGATGTCCTCCATCTCCGAGGCCATCTCCCACGCCCGGAAGGTGCTGAGCCAGTACTACTCGGTGATGGCCTACAAGTGGGGCGGTATCATGAGCGCGTTCATCGGCGCAGTCCTGCTGGCCGTGGCCGACCGGTTCATCCTGGGCGCCTCGGGGCCGGAGTTCGTCCGCGCCGCCGCGTATGCGGTTCCCCTCATCATCTGGGGTGCCATCCAGTACCCGTCGTGGGTGGGGGATAACGTCCAGCTGGGCGCCAACCGCCCCTACCTGAAGTCCATCCTGGTGGCGGGGGAGCAGGCCATCCGCATCATCCTGGCCCTCATCCTGCTGCGGCGCTACCAGATCAACGCCCTCATCTTCGCCTACTTCGTGGGCCTGCTGACGAAGGACATCGTCGCCTACTTCATCAATCACCGGCTCTGCTACCCCCAGCGGTTCTACTTCTGGCAGTCGCTGGGGGCGCCGCTGCTGGCCGGGGCGGCCCACTACCTGGTCCTGCGCTGGCTCACGGGCCTTCTCTGGCAGGGCGACCAGGTGACCAGCGTGCTCATCTTCTTCATCGGCATCCTTCCCTCCTTCCCGCTCTTCGCCTTCTTCTACGCCCTCTTCGGCGGCTGGGACGACGCGACGCTGGCGGAGGTCCGGCGGGCGGTGGACCTGACGGGGTTTGTCCGGCCGCTGGCCTGGCTTTTCTGGGGGGCCAGCGCGCTGGGGGCGCGCCTCAGCCCCCTCCACGGCCGCTTCCCCATCACCATCCGCCCCGCCGCACTGGATGAGGCCCGCTCCCTCACCGAAGAGCGCGTGAAGTTGATTTAGACCACGAAGGGTAAACCACGAAGGACACGAAGGGTAAACCACGAAGGATAGACCACGAAGGACACGAAGGGTAAACCACGAAGGACACGAAGGATTTCACGTTTCACGTTTCACTTTTCACTTTTCACTTTTCACGTTTCACTTTTCACGTTTCACTTTTCACGTTTCACCATGCACACCATCCTGGTCGTAGAAGACGAACCTGTCCTCCTGGAGACACTGGCATACAACCTGAAGCGGGAGGGGTATCGGGTCCTGACCGCCGCCGACGGCTGGACCGCCGTGGAGACGGCCCGCCGGGAGCGCCCGGACCTGGTCATCCTGGACGTCATGCTCCCGGATATAGACGGCTTTGAGGTCTGCCGGATCTTGCGGCGGGAAAGCACCGTCCCCATTCTGATGCTCACCGCCCGCACCGACGAGGTGGATAAAGTCGTCGGGCTGGAGGTGGGGGCGGATGACTACGTGACCAAGCCGTTCAGCATGCGGGAACTGCTGGCGCGGGTGAAGGCCCTCCTGCGCCGGGAGCGCATGCTGCGGGAGGAACTGGCCGCCAAACAGGCCGGGGGTCGGGAGCGGCTGGTCTTCGGCGACCTGGTCATAGACAACTCCAGCCGGACCGTCTACCTGCGGGGGAATCCGGTCCCGCTGAA
>DAOUBO010000319.1:0-1843 GCA_034432695.1 Anaerolineae bacterium
CGAGAGAGGACGTCCGCCAGGGAGACGCCCTCCAGCGAGGGGAAGACGGCGTGGGCGTTCCCCACGCGCGCCGGAGGCCCCAGCCCGACGGTCCAGAAGCCGCCGGCCAGCGCGGCCTCCACGCCCGCGGCGGCGTCCTCCACCACGACGGCCTCCTCCGGCGCCACGCCCAGTTGCCGCGCGCAGTGCAGGAAGAGATCGGGGGCCGGCTTGGTCCGCTCCACGCTGGTGCCGTCGGAGACGGCGTCGGCCAGGGGCCAGAGGTTCAGGCGGTCCAGGACAGTGCGGGTGTTCCGGCTGGCCGAGGCGATGCCCACCTTCAGCCCGGCCCGGCGGATTTCCTCCAGCAGCGCCAGCGCGCCGGGGAGCAGGTCGCCGGGGGTGAGCGTCTGGAGAGACTCCACATAGTAGCAGTTCTTACGCTCCATCCACTCCTCCATCTGGGCCTCGGTGGCGGGGCGGCCGTCCAGGAGGAGTTCCAGGGAGCGGCGGCGGGAGACGCCGCGCAGGGCCTCGTTGCGCTGGCGGTCAAAGGGGATGCCCAGTTCGTCGGCCAGCCGCTTCCAGGCGCGATAGTGGTACTCGGACGTATCGGTCAGGACGCCGTCCAGATCAAAGATGAAGGCTTTGATCGGCATCTGGGCAGTTCTCCGGATTTGTGGTATAATCGCGCGGCGCGCGATGCCCCCGCCCGCGCTCCGGGTGGGCGGGCGTCGGTGCGTCGGGCAGGGGCCGGCAGTCTCCTGGCCCGGGACAGGCCCCTGCCCGGGGACTTCAAGTGCCAGGCACTTTCAAAGTGCCTGGCACTTTCACAATGCCTGGCACTCTCCGCTGGATTCCCGCACGATCAGCCGGGGCGGCAGAAGCACCTTCCGCTCCGGCAGCGGTTCCCCCCGAATCAACTTCAGGAGCATCTCCACCACCCGTGCCCCAACCTCCGCGACCGGCTGACGGAGCGTGGTCAGGGGGGGACGAAGGTACTGGGCCATCGGCACGTCGTCAAACCCCACGACGGAGACATCCCGGCCCGGCCGAAGGCCGGCCTCGTGGAGCGCGTTCATCGCGCCGATGGCCATCAGGTCGCTCATAGTGACCACGGCGGTGGGGCGACGGTCGGGCGGCAGGGCCAGCAGCGCCTCCATCGCCTGGCGCCCGGCGGCCTCGGAGTGCTCCGTCCGGACGATCCAGGCCGGGTCCACCGGAAGGCCTGCCGTTTCCATCCCCTCCAGGTACCCCTGAAGGCGATAACTGCCGGTGAGGGAGTCCTCCGGCCACGCGATGACGGCGATCCGCCGGTGGCCCAATTCCACCAGGTGCTCCACCGCCATCCGGGTCCCCGCTGCGTTGTCCACGTCCACGTAGGGGAAGTCCCACTCCTCGTTGGCGCGCCCGAAGGCGACGAAGGGGAAATCGTGGTCCAGAAGGTAGCGGACGCGCGGGTCGTTCCGGTTGGTCTCGGAGAGGATGAAGCCGTCCACCCGGCCGGTGAGCATCAGTTCCTGGTAGGGACGCCAGGGGTCGCCGTCGGTCGGCTGGGCGAAGGTGAGGATGTGGTATCCCTCCGCCTCGGCGGCCTGGGCCATGCTGTAGAGGAAGGGGTCCAGGATGGGGTGCCAGCGATCGCGGGGGACGTGGTGCCAGGAGTAGCCGATGGTGTGGCTCTGGCGGGCGCGCAGACTGCGGGCCAGGGCGCTGGGGCGGTAGCCCAGTTCGGCGGCGGGCGCCACGACCCCGGGGCGGGGGGGGGTGCCCCCCGCCGGGGCCGGGAGCGGGTCCTGGCCCACTATACCTGGGAGCGGACCGCTGAGGGGTACCTGAACGTCGTCGGGCGGGTGCTGGAGGG
>DAOUBO010000320.1:0-1514 GCA_034432695.1 Anaerolineae bacterium
CCCGACGGCCCAGCCGACGACCATCGCCGTCGGTCTGCACCGGGGTGAGATACCCCATCGCCTCCCAGCGCCGGGCGACGCCGTTCACCCAGTCCCGGCTCTCTCCCGTCGCCTGGGCAATCTCCCGGATGCGAAACCACCCATTCATCCGGACCGCCGCCTCCACCAGCCGCCGCTCCCGTTCACTCAGAAGAACGGCCCCATCCGACCGCCCCTCCCCCTCCGACAGGGAGACCTGGAACGCCTGCGCCTCCACCAGTCGCCCCTCCCACACCAGGAGCATCCGCCCCCTCTGCTTCGGCAACCGTTCCGCCCCCGCACGACCCAGGATGATCATAGAATCGTGCACCGACGGCACGGGAAAGGCGATGCGGACCGAGAAGTTTGTCCGCACCAGCGCCCGTACCGCCTGAGCGTCGGGCCGCTGGGTGGCCAGGACCGGATACACCCCGAACGCGCCCCCCTTTGCCACCAGGTCCACCAGAACCGTCTGCGCCGCCTCCGGCAGGAAGGCCACCTCGTCCAGGATGAGGACGAGGGCCGCCAGGCGGTCGCCCGTCCGCTGGACGTATTCCGGCAGCGCGGTGACGCCCACCTGCCGGAAGAGGTCGGCCCGGCGGCCCATCTCTGCAAATGCCCCCTCCAGCGCCACCCGGCCGTCGGCCCGGTCCACTGTCACCCCCGGCCTCCCCTCGTACCGCCCGAACTCCACGCCCCCCTTGCCGTCCCAGAGCACCAGCAGCGCCTCACCGCCGTGCAGGAGGGCCTGAATCCAGCCGTGCAGGAGACGGGTCTTCCCCATCCGGCGGGAACCCCCGATCAGGACGGAGTCCATCTCCGGCAGGGCTAGCCACAGGGGGCCCCGGCGGGTCATCCCGATGGGAACGTGAAGTGGAGAGGGTTGCAGGGAAATGTCCATGGGACTGGCCGTCAACGGCATTGCCGGGGTGGGCCAGTAGGCAATCTGCAGGAAAACGCCGCGACTGTTCATCGCCACCACCCGCCGCCCTCCCAGGGTCGTGGAGAGGTGATGGAGCGTGCGGGGGGAGAGGACCTGGTCCACGCTCTTCAGAACCATCGGGTCAAAGGCCAGAACCACCCGCTCCGGGCAGGGGAGGACGTAGAAGACGGGCTGGTCGGCACGGGGGTCTTCGCCGACCAGATTGCGCAGGGTCAGGAAGCGCCAGACGCGGTCGGCGATGTGTTGAGCAACCCGCAGGTCCATCTTGTTCATCTCATTCATCGGCGGCCTCCTTCCACTGGGCGTCCAGTGCGCGGACGGTCTGCCCGTCCAGGAAGGGCGGGAGGGGCTGGCCGGGGCGCACGATGCGGTAGGGCTGGAACATTGCCTGGCGGACGGCCTGGAGGCGGGCCGCCCTGGGTGTGGGTCGGCCAGGGAGTCCCCGGCTGACCAGGTCCACCGCCTGGTCGCGGGCGGTCACCTGGGCCTGGTAGTCGGGCGGGGCGAGTTGAGGCTGGGAGACCTCCCGCCCTACCACGACCACCGGCCCGAA
>DAOUBO010000321.1:0-2128 GCA_034432695.1 Anaerolineae bacterium
TGTCAAAAAAGCCCTTTTGACACGGATAGGCTTTTGCGTCTCCCGTCCGTGAGGGGGACTTGACAAAACGTGTCCGCCGCAAAATCCCCTCTTCACCCCCTCTCCCCAGAGCAAAGCGATGGGGAGAGGGGGGCAAGGGGGGAGAGGGGCATTTCGGCCATCTGGAAGTGTTACCAATTACGAACCATCCCCCAAAAATATAAACTTGACGGGCCAGTAGGTCGGATTGCCAATCTACCCGCTTGTCGGATTGCCAATCCGACCTACCCGCCAGTCAACTGCAATTTTGTGGGTCTGCATGCCCTCTATGCAGATCGTCCTGACCACCAAATATGAACTTGACGGGCCACTACAGGATCGGCGATCTGCGCCACAACGTCCCGTAGCGCAGGTTGTTCTCCCGCAAACACAGGCCTGGCGGCCTGCGCTACGCACAGACCCGACGGGACCTTATCTCGCCTGCCCATCTCCGGGCGTAAGGCAACTGCTTGCCGTTGCCCTGCGCCGAAAGGCCAAAGTCGGAAGGAGGCAGCGGCGATGCCGCCAGGGGTAGGGGGGGAGGCCGCAAGCCTGGCGGCATGCGGGTAGCGTGCAACGTGCCAGGCACTTCAGAAGCGCCTGGCACGTTCCCCCTCGCAGTTTGTCTACAAGCACGGGTCCCGCCGCACCCGCTGCCGGGCGGCGTCCGGGCTGCCATGCCGGGCCAGCAGATCGCCGGAAGAGGCGAAGCGCTGCGGCTACCGGGACTCGGAGAGCACCGTGACGTCCACGGCCTGAGGGCCGCGCCCGGTGGCCTGAACCCGGTAGCGGACCCGGGCCCCGTCGGGGATCTGGCGGGGGCTTCCGGGGACCAGCCCGCTCTTGTGGAAAAAGATCTCGTTGCCGCTGCGCTGGATGATGAAACCGTAGCCCTTATCCGGATCGTACCACTTCACGACCCCCTCGTGGGGGCCGGGCGTCATCTCGTGGAGCCGCATGCAGTCCGGACAGAGCGTCGGCGGGGTCAGGTCAAAACCCTGTTTGCTCAGCCGCCGCTGCTCTTCCACCGTGAAAACAAACTGGATGCCGCAGTTGGCACAGACGGCCCAGGTATCCCGATACGGCATACCTCCTCCTGCTGCCCCGTCGGATCCGTCGTGGACTTTCCAGCCGGGAGTATAAACGATTCCGAAAGGATGTCAAGCCCGCCACCGGCGGGCGCTCGGCCCGGCCAGCCCCCCCCCCGGCGCTCGCTCGCCCCGGCAAGCCACCCCCGCGCCCTACCCCGCCCCTACCAGGACCCGGAGGACGCGGTCTTTTTCCCGCAGGGCCAGGACGGGCGCTCCCTGGGTCGCCCGGCCCATCCGGGGCGCGGCGCGCGCCCGGACGGCCTTCAGGCTTCCCGACGCCGTCAGGAACCAGAGGAGGGTATCGGCCTGAACGACGGCTGCGCCGACCACCTCGCGGCGGAACTGGGCAGCGATCACCCCCTTTCCCGCCCGCCCCTGAACCGGGTGCTCGCTCAGCGGGGTTCGCTTGGCATGTCCGTCCGCGGCCACCGTCAGCAGGTCGGAGCGGGGCCGGGCCACCGCCAGGGCCACCACCTCGTCCCCCTCCGCCAGTTTGATCCCCACGACGCCCCCCGCCGCCAGCCCCATGGGGCGGACTTCCTCCTCATGAAACCGAATGGACTGCCCCGCGCGGGTGATCAGGAGGATCTCGTCTTTTCCCGAAGTCCAGGCCGCCCCGACCAGTTTGTCCCCCTCGGCCAGGCCGAGGACCGTCCCCGTGCCGATCGGGGGCAGGTCCTCCACCGCGAGCCGTTTCACCTGCCCCCTGCGGGTCGCCAGGAAGAGGTAGCGGGCCGGCTCGGGGGGAGCGGGCAGCGCGAGCGCGGCCGCGACGGCTATCTGGCCCGGAAGCCCCATGTCGCCCGGGCTGCGCCCCCTGCCCTCCCACACCGCGCCCTCCGGCAACTGATGGACGGGGTAGGCCGCGAAGCGCCCGTCCGTGGTGAAGACGTAGAGGGTGTCCCGTGTGGACGCGCGCAGCAGAGCCACCGGAGCCTGAACCCCTTTCCCCAGCCGGGAGGGGAGCGGCGGCCCCCCCCGCCTCTTCCCGCTCTCCTCTGTGACCGGACAACTCCCCG
>DAOUBO010000322.1:0-11033 GCA_034432695.1 Anaerolineae bacterium
AGTAAATGTCAACGGCCAAGCCTGCCAGGTCAAGGAGCCAATCGAGGGGAATATGCCCACTTTTGTCCACATACCGCAGTGGATTGTTGTAGACATACGCGTACCGGTTCAACGCCTGCGGGTTCCCCGGCTCGGGCACCACCGGGTCCGCGCTGATGAACCGCCCCAGGGCGGGGTCGTAGTAGCGGGCCCGGTAGTCGTAGAGGGCCAGAGTAGGCTCCCAGCACTGGCCGGTGAAGCGGCGGTCGGTGGGCATCGCCCCCACAGGGTCGCCAGCACGCACCGCCCCATACGGCCTGTACCGCGTCTCGCTCCCTTCCACCACCTCCCCGGGCTCCGGCAACGGTGAGACAAAGGTCAGCGGAGCCATCCCCCCGTTCGCCCCCGCCTCCGACTCCGGCTTCCCTTCGGTCTCCGCCTCCGGCGGCGGGAGCGGCGACACAAAGGTCGGCACCAGCGGCGAGAGGAACGGCTCCGGAGCCCCCTTCGCCGGAACGGCCGCTCCCGTTCCCGAACCCCCGGCTTTGCCTCCGCCCTCCCCGCGGAGCACCACCGGCAGGGAGAGCCGCCACCGCAGCGGCCACTGCCCCCACGTCGCCACCACCGCCGACCCCAGGTGGTCGCTGTGCAGGTGGTACAACGCGCCGTTCACCCGCACCGCGATCCGCTGCCCGCCGGCGTAGTAGTACTTGCGGACGGCGCTGCCCGTCTGCTCGTAGTAATCCCCAATGTAGACGGTCGTCCCGCTCCCGCCTATCCGCAGGACACGGTTGCCGTCGCCGTCATAGACAAACCGCGTGACCTGCCCGGTGACGGTGTTGGTGACGACGGCCAGCCGGTTCTCGGCGTCCCACTCCTGGGTGTAGGTGATGCGCTGGGTGCCGGAGACCTCCACCCGCAACACCATGTTCCCGTTGGCGTCATATGCGGCGCGGAAGCCCGCCGTGGTGCTGATCACCGCAAACGGCTGCCCCCAGGTGCGCGCTGGAAATGGATACGCTCACCATCTGCCAGAGCGGTGACCCTTCCGTATCTCGGTTGTTAAAGAGCAGGTTGTTGCCAGAGCGGCAACAGATTTAGCCCACGCTCGGAAGCGGTGCCGATAAACAGGCGCAACAGTGGTGAAAAGCCCGCCTTCCCTACAGCAGCGCCAGGGCGACGCCGGCCATCGCCGCCATCAGTTCTATCAGCCAGAACCGCTGGACGACCTGCGTCTCCGACCAGCCCAGGAGTTCAAAATGGTGGTGGAGCGGCGCCATCTTGAAGACCCGCCGCCCCTGCCCGTAGCGCCGCCTGGTGTACTTGAAGTACAGAACCTGGATGATGACCGAGAGGACCTCCGCCACCGGCACCAGCGCCACCACCGGCAGGATGAGCCACTGACCGGTCATCAGCGCCACCGTCCCCAGCGTGGCCCCCAGCGCCAGGCTCCCCGTATCGCCCATGAACAACTGGGCCGGATGGGCGTTGTACCAGAGGAACGCGAAACTGGCCCCGACGACGGTAAAACAGAAGCGGACCAGGTAGATCTGCCCCTGCAGGTAGGCGATGATCCCGTACGCCGCGAACGCGCTGGCGGCGATGATGCCCGCCAGCCCGTCCAGCCCGTCGGTGAAGTTGACCGCGTTGGACGCGCCGATAATGACGAACATCGCCACCGGGATGTAGAAGAGGCCGATGTCTATCTTCTGCGGGACTCCCGGAATCGCCACGCTGCGCAGGCCCAGGCCGAAGTGGAGCACCAGCGCGATCCCCAGCGTCAGCAGGATCTCCACGGCGATCTTCTGGCGGGCCGTCAGCCCCTCGCCCTGCCGAACCCCGCGCACCCCGGCCAGGTCGTCCACCGCGCCGATGAGGGCATAGGTCACCATCACCCCCAGCGGCACCAGAATGGACCGCCCGACCAGGTTCCGCTGGATCAGGTTGTAGACGTTCAGCCCCAGGGTGATGAGGACCACCGGCACGACGATCATCAGCCCGCCCATCGTCGGCGTGCCCAGTTTGACCTGGTGGCCGCTGGGGCCGTCAATGCGGATGCGCTTGCCGATGCCGTAGCGGCGCAGCAGCCGGATCAGCAGCGGCCCCCATCCGACCGCCAGAAGAAAGGAGATGCTGGCTAAAATCAGGGCGAAGTCCATGGTCGCGTATCGTGTATCGCGTATCGCGTATCGCTTATCGCGTATCGCGTATCGCTTATCGCGTATCGCTTATCGCGTATCGCGGATTGCTTATCGCGGATAGCGGATCGCTTACCGCGTCCGGTAGCCGCCCCGCCGCCAGGGCAACTCCTCCACGGTGCCACCAGCGGCCTCAATCTTGGCCCGCGCGCTGGCGGAAAAGCGATGAGCCCGCACCGTCAGCGGCCGGTCAATCTCCCCCTCCCCCAGGATGACGACCAGGTCGTCCGGGTCCGGGATCAGGCCCGCGTTCGCCAACTCCTGCGGCGTGACCACGGAGCCCGGCGCGAACCGCCTCAGACGGTCTACGTTGACCGGCTCAAACCGAATCCGCCAGGGATTCCGAAACCCCACGCCCCGGGCGAAGGGGATCCTCCGGACCAGCGGCAACTGACCACCCTCAAAGTAGGGGGGGATGCTGGCGCCGCTGCGGGCCTTCTGTCCCTTCGTGCCGCGCCCGGCGGTCTTGCCCTGACCGGCCGCGATCCCCCGGCCCACACGCTTGCGGCGTTTCTTGGACCCCTCGGCTGGTCGCAAGTCGTGCAGTTTCATCCTTCCACCTCTTCCACCCTGACCAGATGCTGAACCTTCGCCACCATGCCCCGAATGGTCGGCGTATCGGCCTGCAGGACCGTCTGGTGCATCCGGCGCAGACCCAGGGCCCGCACCGTTGCCTTCTGGTCCTTCGCATAACCGATGATGCTGCGAATCAGCGTGATCTTCAAATACCGCTCTTTCCCGCTCATCGTCCTCGCATCCAGAAAGGCATCGTTCGGGTTTCGGGAAGCCCGCGTTCCCGGCTCAGTTCCTCCGGAGAACGCAGTTGCTGCAGGGCCTCCATTGTAGCCCGCACCACGTTCAGCATCGTGGAACTGCCCAGGGACTTGGTCAGCACGTCCTGGATCCCCGCTGCCTCCAGCACAGCCCGCACACCGCCACCCGCGATGACGCCGGTGCCCGGCGAAGCGGGCTTGATCAGCACCTTCGCACCCCCACACTTCCCCACCGCATCGTGGGGAATGGTCCGGCCCACCAGGGGGACGGTGATCATAGAGGCGCGAGCCCGTTCCGTCGCCTTGCGGATCGCGTCCGGAACTGCGCGGGCCTTGCCTACGCCGATACCCACCCGGCCGTTCCGGTCGCCCACGACGGCGGTCACCCGGAAAGCGAACCGGCGGCCGCCCTTAATCACCTTCGCGACGCGCTTAATCTCCACGACCCGCTCGTCGTAGGCTGTTGCCTCAGGAGTAAACTCAAACTCTTGCTCCAGTTCCTCCATATCTTTAGCGCCTCCTTACGAGATTGCGCAGGTCCGCCGGACGGCTTAAAAGTCCAGGCCGCCCTCCCGGGCGCCGTCGGCCAGCGCCTTGACCCGACCGTGATACTTGTACCCGGCCCGGTCAAAGACCACCCGCGTAATGCCCTTCGCCAGGGCACGCGCGGCGAGAACCTTCCCTACAACCCGCGCCTGCTCCGTCTTCCGAAGCCCTGCGATCTGCTCCCGAACCTCCGGGTCCAAAGTGGACGCCGCAACCAGAGTGTGCCCTACGGTGTCGTCAATCACCTGCGCGTAGATATGACGCAGGCTACGGAAAACGTTCAGCCGCGGGCGCTCCGGCGTGCCGAACACTTTCTTGCGCACATGCTTCTTTCGTCGCAACCGTCCCAGACGGCGATCCCTTTCGCCCATCCTTCCTGCTCCTTCTCCGTTCGCCTATTTCTTCCCTTTGCCTTTGCCACCCTTCCCGGCCTTGCCCGCCTTGCCGGCCTTCTGGCGAATCTGCTCGCCCAGGTACCGGAGGCCCTTGCCCAGGTAGGGGTCAGCAGGACGCCAGGCCCGAATCTCCGCTGCGACCCGCCCAACCAGTTCCTTGTCAATCCCCCGCACGGTAATCACGTTGGTCTTCGGGTCCACCTCAAAAGTGATGCCCTCCGGCGGGCGGACGCGCACAGGGTGAGAGAAGCCCAGGTACATCACCAGCGACCCGTCGGACTGGCGCTCCGCGCGGTACCCCACGCCGCGAATCTCCAGTTGTTTCTGATACCCCTGGGAGACCCCGGTCACCATGTTCGCCAGCAGCGCGCGGGTGAGGCCATGCAGGGCCCTGTGCCGGCGGGAATCCGTGGGCCGGTAGACCCGGAGCGTGTTGTCCTCCAGAACGATCTGCATATCGGGGTCAAATATCCGGGTCAGCGTCCCCTTCGGCCCCTGCACGGTAACCTGGCTCCCCTGAATCTCCACACGGACCCCCGGAGGCAGGGGGATCGGCATCCGACCAATTCGGGACATCGCTCCTCCTACCAGACGTAACAAATGATCTCGCCGCCCACCCGGAGCCGCCGGGCCTGTTCCCCTGTCATCACTCCCTTCGGCGTGGAGAGGATGGCGATCCCCGTCCCGCTCTTTACCCAGGGGATGTCGGCAGCGCGGGTATAAATGCGGCGGCCGGGCTTGCTCACCCGCTTCAGTCCCTGAATCACCGGACGGCGCTTCCGCCGCTCCCCAACGTACTTGAGCCGGATCACCAGGCGGTAGCGCGGTTGCTCCGGGTACTCTTTGACCTGGTAATCCTCTATATAGCCCTCTTCTTTCAAAATCCGCGCGATCGCCACCTTCATTTTGGAAGAAGGCATCTCCACCGTGGGATGCCCCACGGCCAGCGCGTTGCGAATCCGGGTCAACATATCGGCAATCGGATCTGTTACCGTCATCGGTCCATCACCTTACCAGCTGGCTTTGGCTAAACCGGGGATCAGGCCCTGCAGGGCCAGTTCCCGCAGGCAAATCCGGCAGAGCCCGAACTTCCGGTAATACCCGCGCGGTCGCCCACACCGCTTACAGCGGTTGCGCACCTGCACCTTGTATTTCCGCCGCAACTCCCGATAGGGCATGCACTTCTTGGACATTCTCGCCACCCCACTCCGAAAAGATTGGCTCTGGGCTGACCTGCCTCGCCCCTCCTGAGGTCAGTCTATCAAGCCTCCACCACGCGCCCAACCCCTTTGGGCTACCTCCCCCATAGTCGGACAAAGGTCCGGGCGCATTACCTTCGTCGGAAAGGCATCCCCAGGAGTTCCAGAAGCCGCCTGGCCTCCTGGTCCGTTTTCGCGGTGGTCACAATGGTGACCTCCATCCCCCGGACCTTGTCAATCTTGTCGTAGTCAATCTCCGGGAACAGCAACTGCTCCCGAAGCCCCAGCGTGTAGTTGCCGCGCCCGTCAAAGGAGGAATCGGGCACCCCCCGGAAGTCCCGTTGCCGGGGGAGGGCGACGTTGAACAGCCGGTCCAGAAAGGCCCACATCCGCTCGCCCCGCAGCGTGACCTTCACACCGATGGGGCGTCCCGCCCGCAGTTTGAACCCTGCAATGGACTTCCGGGCCCTGGTGATCACCGGCCGCTGGCCCGTGATCGTCGCCAGGTCCTGAACGGCGTAGTCCAGGGCCTTGGGGTTGTCCAGCGCCTCCCCCATCCCGATGTTGACGACGACCTTCCGAATCCGCGGGACTTCCATAACGTTGCGGTACCCGAACTCCTTCATCAGAGCCGGCCGCACGTGTTCCCGATAAAGCGCCTGCAATCGTTGCATCGGCCTCACCTTCCCACCAGATTCCACGGACTAATCCATCGCCTGTCCGCAGCGCTTGCAAATCCGTACCTTGCGCCCGTCCTCCAGATGGCTGAACCCCACCCGGGTGGGCTCTTTGCAGTGAGGGCAGACCGGCATCACGTTGGAAAGATGGATCGGTGCCTCAAACTGGATGATGCCCGGCTGAATCTGCCCCCGTCCCGCGCGGACCGGGCGCTGGTGTTTCTTGACCAGGTTCACGCCGGAGACCACCACCCGGTTCTTCTTGGGCAGAACGCGCAGGACCTGCCCGCGCTGCCCCCGGTCGTCCCCGGCGATGACTTCCACCGTGTCTCCCTTCTTCACCCGAATGCCCATCCTTCACCTCGTTCCACACGCCGAAATACGGGTACGGGATCCCGCGTCCGCTACAGCACCTCTGGTGCCAGCGAGATAATCTTCATAAAGCCTTTATCCCGCAGTTCTCGCGCCACCGGGCCGAAGACACGGGTGCCGCGCGGGTTGACGCCGGTGGCATCCAGCAGCACGGCCGCGTTATCGTCAAAGCGGATGGTGGACCCATCCGGGCGGCGGTACTCCTTCTTCGTGCGCACAATCACCGCCTTCACCACATCCCCCTTCTTGACCATCCCGTTGGGCGTGGCCTGCTTGACCGTCGCGACGATCACGTCGCCGACGTAACCGTACCGCCGCTTGGATCCCCCCAGCACGCGAATACAGAGGAGTTCTTTAGCCCCGGTGTTATCGGCAACCACGAGGCGACTCTCCTGCTGGATCATAGGGCCACCTCCTCCACCTCCACCTCGGGCCGTTCGGACCGCTCCAGGATCTCCTCCACGACCCAGCGCTTCAGCCGGCTCAGGGGCCGGGACTCCACGATCCGCACCAGGTCCCCGACCCGGCACTCGTTGTTCTCGTCGTGGGCATAGAACTTTTTCCGCACCTTGATGACCTTGCCGTAAAGCGGGTGGCGCTTGGTCCGCTCCACCTGAACCACGACGGTCTTCTGCATCTTATCGCTGACCACGCGCCCGATCAGCCGTTTCCTCCGCTCTCTCATTTCGTGCCTCCCGCCTGCTCCATTTCTCGGGCCAGTTCCCGCTCCCGCAGGATGGTCAGGATGCGGGCAATATCCCGCTTCACGGCCGTGATGCGGTTGTTATCCTGCAGTCGGTTCATATACCAATCCTGTCGCAACACGAAAAGTTCCCGCCGGGCCTCCTCCAGGCGGGCCCGCAACTCCGCATCGGTCAACGCTCGCAACTCTTTCGCCCGCATTTACTCCGATACCTCCTGTCGGGTCACAAACTGGCATTTAATGGGCAGTTTATGGGCCGCCAGCCGCAGGGCCTCGCGAGCCTGATCCTCCGGCAGGCCCGCCAGTTCAAAGAGAATGCGGCCGGGTTTCACCACGGCAACCCAGTGGTCCACCGGGCCCTTCCCCTTCCCCATCCGGGTCTCCGCCGGCTTGGCCGTGACCGGCTTGTCGGGGAAGATGCGGATCCAGTACTTCCCGCGACGGCGGACGAAGCGGACGATGGCCCGCCGGGCGGCCTCAATCTGGCGGCTGGTGATCCAGGCCGGCTCCAGGGCCTGCAGGCCATACTCCCCGAAGGCCACCTCGTTGCCCCGGGTCGCCCTGCCCTTCAGCCGCCCACGCATCTGCTTGCGGTACTTCACACGCTTGGGCATCAACATCGGTCGTGACCCCCGTCTCTCCTCGGATGTTCCGTACCGTTCTCGCGCCGTCTCTATGGTCAGCCCTAAACCCCAAAGGGCCCCTGGGGCCGGCCCTCTGCAGCCGCGGGTTTCGCCTCAGGCAACACGTCGCCCTTGTAGATCCAGACCTTGACCCCGATCCGGCCGTAGGTCGTGTAGGCCTCGGCCTTGGCGAAGTCAATATCGGCCCGGAGCGTCTGGCGGGGGATCCGGCCCTCCCGCATCGCCACCGGCCGGGCCATCTCTGCGCCGCCGATCCGGCCCTTGCAGATGATCCAGACACCCTGAGCCCCGGCCCGCATCGCCTGCTGGATCGCCCGCTTCATCGCCCGACCGTGGGAAATCCGCCGCTCCAGTTGGGCCGCGATGTTCTGGGCCACCAGCCGGGCGTCCAGTTCGGGCCGCTCTACCTCCTGGACCTCCACGTGGACCCGCTTCCCGGTCATCGCCTCCAGTTCCTGCCGGAGGTTCTTCACCGACCCACCCTTCCGGCCGATGACGATGCCCGGTCGGGCCGTCCAGATGGTCACCTGGACCTGGTTGGGATACCGTTCAATCTCTATCCGGGAGATCCCCGCCGCGGCCAGTTCCCGCTCAATGTACTCCCGGATGCGCATATCCTCCTGGAGCAGGTCGCGGTAGGTCTTCCCCTCCGCATACCAGCGGGACTGCCAGTCCCGGAGAATCTTTAACCGAAAACCGTATGGATGAACTTTGCGTCCCAAAACCGGCCTCCTTCTTATTCCTCCTCTTCAATCTCGCGCAGCACTACCGTGATATGCGAAGAGCGCTTCCGGATGGGGTGGTAGCGCCCGCGGGCCGCGAAACGGGGCCGCCAGCCGCGCCCCGGCGCCACACCGGGCCCCTCGTCGGCCACGATGTGGGCAATATACAGATTGTCCCGCGAGAGGCCAAAGTTCTCCTCGGCGTTGGCGATCGCCGACCGGATCACCTTCTCCACCGGACGGGCCGCGGCGTGGGGAAGCAGGCGCAGGAGTTCCAGTGCCCGCTCCACGTCCATCCCCCGCACCCGGTCCACGACCCGGCGTACCTTCCGGGCCGACATCGGGATATGCCTGGCAATTGCACGGACCTCCATCGTTCGTTACCCCCTGCTCCTTGGACAATCCATCCCCTTAGCCCTACCTCTTCTTGACCTCACCCTTCTTTTCCTTCACCGTGTGTCCACGGTAGGTCCGGGTCGGGGCGAACTCCCCCAGTTTGTGGCCGACCATGTTCTCCGTGATGTAGATCGGCACGTGCCGCCGCCCATCGTGAACGGCGATGGTGTGGCCGACCATCTGAGGGAAGATGGTAGAATCCCGGGACCAGGTGCGGATGACCCGCTTCTCCCCCGTCCGGTTCATCTCCTCAATTTTGCGCAGCAACTTCGGGTCTACGTATGGGCCTTTCTTCAGCGACCGTCCCATAATCCCTCCTGCTCCGACGCCGTTCCGCTACTTGCGGGCACCCCGGCGGCGGACGATATACTTATCCGTCGCCTTGTTGCGGCGGGTCTTCTTGCCCAGAGCCGGCTTGCCCCACGGCGTCTTGGGGCCGGGCATCCCGATGGGCGAGCGCCCCTCACCCCCTCCGTGGGGATGGTCCCGCGGGCTCATCGCAGAACCGCGGACCTCAGGCCGCCAGCCCAGCCAGCGCTTCCGTCCGGCCTTCCCCAACTTGATATTGGCATGCTCCACGTTCCCGACCTGGCCGATCGTCGCCATGCACTCCTTCCGGATCAGCCGGACCTCCCCGCTGGGCAGGCGGACCGTCACATAATCCCCTTCCTTCGCCAGCAACTGGGCCGCGCAGCCCGCGGAGCGGACCAACTGCCCGCCCCGGCCGGGGTACAGTTCAATGTTGTGAATGGTTGTACCCACCGGAATCTTCTCCAGAGGCAGCGCGTTGCCCACCTTCGCCTCCGCGTCGGGGCCGCTCATCACCACATCCCCAACCTGCAGCCCCAGGGGAGCAAGGATGTACCGCTTCTCCCCGTCCGCATACACCAGCAGGGCGATGCGCGCGGAGCGGTTCGGGTCATACTCTATCGCGGCCACCCGGGCCGGGATGCCGTGCTTATCCCGTTTGAAGTCAATGATGCGGTAGAGACGCTTGTGCCCCCCTCCCCGATGGCGGACGGTAATCCGACCCTGAACGTTCCGCCCGCCCTTCTTTTTCAGGGGGACCACCAGGCTCTTCTCTGGCTCCGGCTTTGTAACCTCCTCAAACAGGTAGCCGGTCATCCCCCGGCGGCCGGGCGATGTCGGCTTATAGACTTTGATCCCCACTTCAGCCCTCCAGTTCCAGTTCCGGGATGCGTTCCCCTTCCGCCAGCGTCACGATGGCCTTTTTCCACGCCGGGACCCGGATCACCCGCCGACGGCCCCACCGCTGGACCGCTTTGGCGGGCATGTTCGCGATGTTCACGGAGACCACTTTGACGCCGTAGATGGCCTCAACCGCCCGTTTGACTTCCGCCTTGTTGGCCCGGCGGTCCACCTCAAAAGCGTACTGCCGCCGGCGGAGCGAGACCGCCCGTTTCATCTTCTCCGTCAGAACCGGTCGCTTGATGACCTCGTAGATGTGCATGGCCCTACCCCAGAATGGACTCAATCACCTGCATAGCGTCCAGAGGCATCAGCACCTTCTCGTACTGCAGCAGGTCCCGGATGTTGAGGTACCCGGCCCGAAGCGTCTTCACGCCCGGCAGGTTGCGTGCGGACTTCTCCACCGGCTCGTTCCGCCCAGCCAGGAGAATCAGCGCGCTCTCGCCCACCTTCAGCCGTTCCAGCACGCCCTTCATCTCCCGGGTTTTCGGCTCGGACAACTCCAGCCGGTCCACAACGACGATCTGCTGGTTGGATGCCTTGACGCTGAGCGCGCTGCGGAGAGCGGCCCGGCGCATCTTTTTGGGCATTCGCTGCTCGTAACTCCGGGGCTTCGGCCCGTGGGCGATCCCGCCGCCGACAAAGATGGGCGCGTTCCGGCTCCCGTGGCGGGCCCGGCCCGTCCCCTTCTGGCGGTACCACTTCCGGGTCGTCCGGTTCACCTCGCCGCGGGTTTTGGTCTTGTGGGTGCCCAGCCGGGCGTTGGCCAACTGGCGCACCAGCGCCTGGTGCATCAGCGGCACGTTGACCGGTGCCTCAAAGATGTCGGGCGGCAGTTCCACCTCGCCGACCTGCTGCCCGCTCATATTCCAGACGGGAACCTTCATCTTGACCCCCTGCTCCTCTTCCTGCTCCCGTTCATTTCCCGCGCAGTTCTCTCGTCTTGCGGGCCTGCTTAATGATGACCAGGCTCCCGCGATGGCCCGGGACCGCGCCGCGCACCGCCAGCAGGTTCCGCTCCGGGTCCACCATCACCACCTCCAGATTCTGGACGGTGACGCGCGCGTTGCCCATATGCCCGGGCATCTTGAGCCCCTTCAGCACCCGACCGGGGGTCGTCGTCGCGCCGATGGACCCGTGGCGGCGCTCCCGGTCCGACTGACCATGGGTCTTGGGCTGGCGGGTGGAGCCACGGCGCTTGGTGCCGCCCACGGAGCCGC
>DAOUBO010000323.1:0-4414 GCA_034432695.1 Anaerolineae bacterium
GCGGGCGGGAGTGGCTGGAAGCGCGAGCGGAAGTCTGGCGGGCCCTCCAGTGGGACGTCTCCCGTCCGGCGTCGGCCTGGGCCCCTCCGACGGATGTTTACGAGAACGAGGAGGGGGTGGTCGTGCAGGTGGAGGTCGCCGGGATGCGGCCGGAGGATTTCACCATCACGCTGGATGAGCGCAGGCTGGTCGTGACGGGAGTCCGGGAGGACCCGGAGGCTAAAAAGACCTACTACCAGATGGAGATCCGGTACGGGGAGTTTCGGGTAGAGGTGGACCTCCCCTGGCGGACGGACCCCGACTGCGTGGAGGCCACCTATGAGGCGGGCTTCCTGCGGGTTTTCGTCCCCCGGCCGCCAGCCTGCCGAATCCAGCCCGCCGTTGTGAAACGGGAGGGGTGAAGCGGGATTTGGAAGAGGTGTCCGGCGTGGCGTAAGGTGCCCTCTGCGCAGGGTATGTACCCGCTGCCGAACCCGCCCACCGTTGTCCTGCAGCGGGCTTCCGGGCAGCGGGGCGGAGCAGCGGCCTGCGGCGTGGCTTCCCGCCGAGATCGCTCCGGGGGCGGAGCCCTGCGTGGCGCAGGTTTTGTCCTGCGCGACCGGCAATGCTCCGGAGCAGGGTGGGGGGCGACGGAGGAACGCCCGGCGGCCGGAAGCGCAAAGGGCGCGATGGGAAACCCAACTGACCGTAAGGAGAGTGAATTCTGATGGCAATGGAACCCTGGAATCCGTTCGCTATGGAGCCCATAGAGGATTTCTTCAAGCCGTTCACCATTCCGGCCCTGACCCGTTCGGGGCGCGGAGAGAGCGAATCGGAAAAGCGGGAGCAGCAGATCCCAACGGAGGTCCCCATCCTTCCTCTGCGGGGCCTGGTCGTCTATCCGATGACCGCGGTCCCCATCCGCGTGGGGCAGCCCCGTTCCATCCGGCTCATTGACGACGTGGTTGTCGGGAAGCGGTTGGTGGGGCTGGTTGCGGCCAGGAACCCCGAACTTCCGGAGCCCGGCCCCGACGACGTCTATCAGGTCGGGACGCTGGCGGTGGTCCACCGGCTCTTTAAGGCGCCGGACGATACCGTCACGCTCATTATGCAGGGCCTCCGGCGGATCCGCATAGAGGAATTCGTCGCCACGGAGCCCTATCTGGTCGCCCGGGTTCGGGAGATCCCGGAGCAGATTGAGGAAGGGATTGAGATTGAGGCCCTGCAGCGGAGCATCGTGGACACCTTCCGGCGCCTGGCGGAACTCCTGCCCGCTGTCCCGGAAGAACTGATTATGATGGCCATCAATGCCGAGAGCCCGCTGCAACTGGCCTACGCGATCGCGACCCACATCCGCATCAACCTGGAGGACGCCCAGCGGCTCCTGGAACTGGACTCCACCCGTGAGAAACTTCACTTCCTCCTGGCCCTGCTGACCAAGGAACTGGAGGTGGTGGAACTGGGCCGTAAGATTCAGAGCGAAGCCCAGTCCGAAGTGGAGAAGGCCCAGCGGGAGTACTTCCTCCGGGAGCAACTGAAGGCCATCCAGCGGGAACTGGGCGAGGTCAGCGAGCAGCAGATGGAGGTGGAGGAGTTCCGCAAGAAAATTGAGGAGGCCGGGATGCCCGAGGAGGCCAGGAAAGAGGCCCTGCGGGAACTGGACCGGCTCTCCAAACTCCCCACCGCCGCGGCCGAATACGGCGTCATCCGCACCTATCTGGACTGGCTGGTCAACCTTCCGTGGAACGTGGAGACGGAGGACAACCTGGACATCGCCCACGCCCGGAAGGTGCTGGACGAGGACCACTACGACCTGGACGAGATCAAAGAGCGCATTCTGGAGTACCTGGCGGTCCGGAAACTGAAGGAAGAGCGCAGGAAGGCCGGCATAGAGGAGGAAGAACCGACCGATCAGATTCGCAGAGAGCGGGAAGGCGTCATTCTCTGCTTTGTGGGGCCACCGGGGACGGGCAAGACCAGCCTGGGGCAATCCATCGCCCGGGCGCTGGGCCGGAAGTTCGTCCGGCAGTCCCTGGGCGGCATGCGGGACGAGGCGGAGATCCGTGGCCACCGCCGTACCTACATCGGCGCGCTCCCCGGCCGCATCATCCAGGCCCTCCGCCGCGTCGGGACCAAGAATCCCGTCTTCATGCTGGACGAGGTGGACAAGATCGGGATGGACTTCCGGGGCGATCCGGCGGCCGCGCTCCTGGAGGTGCTGGACCCGGAGCAGAACCGGGAGTTCCGGGACCACTATCTGGATGTCCCCTTTGACCTCTCCAAGGTGATGTTCATCGCGACCGCCAACCTGCTGGACCCCATCCCGGCGCCGCTGCGGGATCGGATGGAGATTCTGGAACTCTCCGGCTACACGGAGATGGAAAAGGTCCGCATCGCCCAGGGGTATCTGATCCCCCGCCAGCGGCGGGAGAACGGGCTTCAGGAGCACGAAATCACCTTCACCGACAACGCCATCCTCCGCATCATCCGGGAGTATACCCGTGAGGCTGGCGTGCGGAACCTGGAGCGGCAGATCGGGCGCATCTGCCGGAAAGTCGCCACCGCCATCGCGGAGGGGAAGGGGAAGACGCCGGTCCGGATCACGGCCCGCAGCGTTCCCAGGTACCTGGGCCGGCCCCGCTTCTTCTCTGAGACCGCGCTGCGGACGGAGATCCCCGGCGTGGCGACGGGCCTGGGCTGGACACCGACGGGCGGCGATGTGATGTTCTTTGAGGCGACCAAGATGCCCGGCAAGAAGGGCTTCCAGATCACCGGCCAGTTGGGCGAGGTGATGAAGGAATCGGCCTACGCCGCCCTCAGTTACGTCCGCTCCAAGGCCAAAGAACTGGGCATCCCGGAGGACTTCTTTGAGAACACCGACATCCACCTCCACGTCCCGGCGGGCGCGATCCCGAAGGATGGCCCCTCGGCGGGTGTCACCATCGCCACCGCTCTCGTCTCCTTGCTGACGGGCCGCAAGGTCCGGCCCGACGTGGGGATGACCGGCGAGATCACCCTCCGGGGGCAGGTCCTGCCTGTCGGTGGCATCAAGGAGAAGGTCCTGGCGGCCCACCGGGCCGGCCTCAAGGTCGTTATCCTGCCCAGGCAGAACGAGCAGGACCTGGAAGAGGTGCCCGCGGAGGTTCGGCGGGCCCTGAAGTTCGTCCTGGTCAACCGGGTGGACGAGGTCTTTGAGGCCGCGCTGGAGCCGGACCACCGTCAGCAGGAAGAGGCAGCCAGCGCCTCCGGCAACGGAAGCCGCAGGCCCCGACGGCGGGGTGGACGAAAGAAGGCCTCGGGGCAGGAGAAAACCGCGGAGCAGGAGGAGGCGGAATGAAGCGCATCGTCATCGTGGACGATGACCCCCAGATGGGCCACCTCCTGCAGCTGCTCTTTGAGTTGGAAGGGTATGAGGTCTTCGTCGCCCGACACTACGGGGATATCCTGCCCACCATCCGGAAGGCCCGGCCGGATGTCGTTCTGATGGACGTGCTGGTCCAGGGAAAAGAGACGTTCAGCCTGCTCCGGGAAATGCGACGGGATGAGGAACTGGCCCGGATTCCCGTGGTGATGACATCGGGACTGAACTGCCAGCGGGAGTGCCTGGAGGCGGGAGCGACCCGGTTCATTATGAAACCCTTCGTGCCCGATGAGATGGTTCGGGTGATAGACAACCTGGTTGAGGTGCCGGGGTAGCGATGGCCAGGAAGCGCGCCCGTTCCCAATCCCAGTGGCGGCGGATGGATCTGCACATCCATACCCCTGCCTCCGCCGACTACCAGGAGCCAGGCGTCTCCTTCCTGGATATCCTCCGGCAGGCGGAAAGCAAAGGGCTGGACATTATCGCCTTTACCGACCACAACACCGTGGCCGGGTACCGGAGGATGCGGGAAGAGATCCATCACCTGGAACTGCTGGAGCAACTGGGACGGCTCCAGAAGGACGAGAAGGAGCGGCTGGCCGAGTACCGGCGGCTTCTCAACAGGATCCTCGTCCTTCCTGGTTTTGAGTTCACGGCGACGTTTGGGTTTCACATCCTGGGCATCTTCAGCCCGGAGACCGACCTGCGGGAACTGGAGTTCCTGCTTCGGCGTCTGAACATCCCGCTGGAAAAACTGGACCAGGGGAGCCCGGAGGTCGGGGCGACCGCCGACGTCCTCACTGCCTACCGGGCCATCGCCGAGGCGGGAGGCATCGTCATCGCGGCCCACGCCAATTCGGCCAACGGTGTGGCGATGTGGGGGTTTGACTTCGGTGGGCAGACCCGCGTCGCCTATACCCAGGACCCCAACCTCCATGCGCTGGAGGTGACGGACCTGGACAGGAAAGGCCCCCGCACCACTGCCCGGTTCTTTGACGGTTCCAAGCCGGAGTACCCGCGCCGGATGCGGTGTATCCAGGGCTCCGACGCCCATCGGCTCACCCGCGACCCCAA
>DAOUBO010000324.1:0-3257 GCA_034432695.1 Anaerolineae bacterium
AGAAGAAGGCAGAAAATTACATCGCTTTCCTGCATTTTGCTTGCGCTCTTGTTGCCTTGCGTGCAGCGGGGTTATTCGGATAGGCTCTAAGCCACCTGGGAGGCAAACTGGGCGGGGCGTCGTGGAAAGCACTGCTGGCAGGGCTGGGCCTGGGCGCGCTGGGGTTCCTTATCGGCCTGGCGGCCAGCGGGATCGGCGCGCTGCCCGCGGGCCTGGCCGGCGCGCTGACGGGCGTTCTGGTGGTGGAGTACCGTCGCCAGAAGGACTGGAAGGCCCCCCTCCGCGCTGGCGTCGGGTGGATGGCCGGATGCCTCCTATCTGGCGTCGTTCAACTGGCGGTGGGGATAGCGATGCTCCTGCTGTTCATCTGGCGGGCGGCGCCGTAAATCACCGCCGCGTCGGGCCTTCGGGCAGGAGGGCCGATGTGCCCGGGCGTTGCTGGGAGCGTCTCTGACGGAGAGGGCCGGCACGTTTCACCAATCAGGCCCGCCGCTATCCCGGCTCCGTGTGAATCAGCACATGGGCCAGGAACGGGAACTCCTGTCGGATGCGGCTCTCCACCTGCGCGGCGCAGCGATGGGCCTCCTCCATCGGTATCTCGGCGGGACAAACGCAGTGCAGCGAGAGGTAGAGCACATCTCCTATCCGGCGCAGGCGCAGGTCGTGACATTCCAGAACCCCCTCCTGGCCTTCCGCAACTTCCCGGATGCGGGCCAGCAGATTCTCCTCAGACCGGGTAACGTCCTCTCCGCCGCTCTCCCACACAGAGGGGGAAACCTCAATGTGCGTCTCCACTGCGGCGAGGTCAGCGACGCGAGCCCGCAGGGCCTCCTCAAACGCGGAGGCCTCCTGATGGGCCTCCTCCAGTGTCCGCCCTCCGGGGATCTCCAGGTCCAACTGGACGTGGTAGCCGTCGTCCATCCGGTGCACGTGGACGTCATGGACGTGCAGGCCTGCGTCCGCCGCCACCGCCCGCACCTGCCCGGCGACATCCTCCGGCGCCGCGGGCTCCACGTGGACCATCACGTCGCAGTCGGAGCAGAGGGCGGCGACGGCCTCCTCCACCTGCGTGGCGACCTCATGGGCCATCCCAACGGGGATCTCCGGCGCCACGCGGACCGTCGCTTCCACGAAAGTGATGGGCCCGGCGGTTCGCAGGCGAATGGGGCCGCACTCCTGAACGTGCCGCACCGTCCGGATGGCCGCGCGCACCCGGTCTTCCATCCCCTCCGGCGCCCGGTCTAACAGGGCGTCCAGTGTCCGGCGGCCCAGGTGCAGGCTGACCTTCACCACGATGCCGGCAACAACCAGGGCCGCCGCGGCGTCCGCACGGAGCAGCCATGCCCGGTATTGGGGGAAGACGTCCGCCAGCCGAACCAGAACCAGCCCCCCGATGACCACGGCGCTGCTCCAGACGTCGGTGGAAAAATGCAGCGCGTCGGCTTCCAGCGCCTGACTGTTGTATTTGCGCGCTACCCGGTACAGGGCGCGGGAGCGGGTCACATCCACCCCGATGGCCAGCCCCATCACGAGAAACGACCAGAGGGTGGCTTCCACCTCCACCGTCGTGAAAAACAGCCGCTGGAGCGCTTCGTAGATGATCCAGAGAGAGGTGAGCAGAAGCAGCAGCGTCTCGGCCAGCGCGGAGAGGTTCTCTATCTTGCCGTGGCCGAAGGGATGGTCACGGTCGGCCGGATGGCCCGCGAGGCGAACGGCCAGGAAGGTCAGCAGCGCGGCCACCAGGTCCAGCCCGGAGTGGGCTGCCTCCGAGAGAATCCCCAGACTGTTGGTCGCCAATCCGACGACCACTTTCAAAAGGGTCAGAAAGCCGGCGGCCAGGACCGAACTGAGCGCGACGGCGCTCTTCTCCCGGTTCGCGGCGAGAGATGAGGATCGGGCCATCGGATACCTCCTCAACAAACCAAAAAAGCCCCACCCAGAGGGCGGGGCGTTGTGGCCCGTAGGGGATTCGAACCCCTGTTTCCGGCTTGAGAGGCCAGCGTCCTGGTCCACTAGACGAACGGGCCAGAGCGGTTTGTATTCTACCAAAGGTCCCCGCTTTTGTCAAACAGAGGCCCCCATCGGGTGTACCTCAATTTCCTGGCGAGGCGCTTTGGGCTGGACTTTGGACAAACTGAAAGGGCCAGGGAGAGCTTGCCCATGCTATATGTGGGCTTTATCCATTTGCCGATGCCCATCCATATGGGTGGCTCGTAGGCCGAAATGAATTTCGGCTTACATCCCGGTGGTTTATCCAAAGGCCGGATCCAAAGTCCAGAACCGAAACTCTGGCAGTTTTTCCCGTTCGTGGTAAAATATACTTACATCCCTGATGGAGGTACCGATGCGCAAAGCCTTTCTCTGGCTGGCCCTGGGAGTGCTGGCCCTGAGCGCCTGCGCTCCGAAGGCCACGCCCACCACCAACGTCCCAACCGCCGCGCCCTCGCCAACCCCCGCTCCAACCGGCGCTTCCACAACGACCTGTCAGGCCGTCTCTCCCTTTTTCGCCTCCCTCCCCTCCATCAACGTTCCTGCTGTCTCCGACGCGGATTGGGTTCGGGGCCCGGCGGACGCCGCGGTCACACTGATAGAGTACTCGGACTTCCAGTGACCGGCCTGCGCAAGGGTTCACCCCTTGCTGACGCTTCTGGAAGAAGCGTACGGAAACAACCTGCGGCTGGTCTACCGCCACTTTCCCCTGACCAGCATCCACGACAAAGCCCAGATCACGGCCGAAGCCGCCGAGGCCGCCGGGGCCCAGGGGAAGTTCTGGGCAATGCACGACCTGCTCTTTGACCGCTGGTCGGAGTGGGCCTCCCTCCCTGCCGAGCAGATGCCCCAGGTCCTGACGGGCTACGCGCGGGAACTGGGGCTGGATGTGGACCGCTTCACGCGCGACCTGGAAGGGCACACCTACCAGGCAAAGGTGATGGACGCGTACCAGGCGGCCCTCGCGCTGGGCCTGCCGGGGACGCCCTCTTTCGTCCTGAACGGCCGATTCGTCTCCGACAACGGCGCCCTGCCCACGCTGCTGGACGAGGTAATCGCGCAGCCCCGCCGGTACGAGCCGCCGGCCCAGCAGGTGGACCCGGCCCGTAAGTACACGGCCACCCTCCACACTCCCCAGGGGGAAATCGTCATAGAACTGTACGCCGATCGGGCGCCGCTCTCCGTCAACAGCGTCGTCTTCCTGGCCCGCGAAGGCTGGTACGATGGGGCTGCGCGCTTCCGCTGGGGGAGCGGCCTTGTCCCGCAGC